>JAEYUU010000008.1 GCA_023429545.1 Verrucomicrobiota bacterium | reverse complement strand
GATGAATGTCCATCACCTCGAACTCTTCTATTACGTGGCGCGGCATGGCGGGGTGAGCGCGGCGGCGCGGCAGATTCCCTACGGCATCCAGCAGCCGGCCATCAGCGCCCAGATACTGCAGTTGGAGGATGATCTCGGGGTGACCCTCTTCCGCCGCCGGCCCTTTCAGCTCACGCGGGAGGGGCAGACCTTGTATGACTTCATCACGCCGTTCTTCTCACGTCTGGAAGAGGTGGGGCGGCAACTCCGCGGTGGTAGGGAGGATCGCCTGCGCATCGCGGCGCCGGAAATCGTGCAGCGGGAGTACCTTCCGGAGCTCTGCACGCGCATGCGGAAGCGGGTGCCGGGATTCCATTTCACCCTCACCCAGGGGAGGCAGGAGGAGTGCGAGACGCTGCTGCATGCCCAGGATGTGGATATGGGCCTCGCCCTGCTGACCAAGAAACTCGAGAACGGCCTGCACACACGCGAGCTGGCACGCATGACGCTGGTGCTGCTGGTGGCAGAGGGCAGCGGAATTACCAGTGCCGAGGAACTGCTGGGACGGGATCGCATCGACCTGCCGCTTATTACCCTGGCGGCGGAGGAAGGGGTGAGCCGCGCCTTTCAGGCCGGGCTGCGGGAGCGCGGGGTGGATTGGGTGCCGAGCTTGGAACTGGGCGGGCTGGATCTGGTGGCACGCTATGTGAGCGAGGGATTCGGCGTGGGCGTGAGCCTCCGGCTGCCGGGGTGCGAACTGCCAGAGGGAGTGCGCGAACTGCCTCTGGCGGGATTCCCGCAATTCACCGTCGGAGCCGTATGGGCGGGCCGGCTGTCCCCGCTGGGAGAGACATTCCTGGAGGTGGCGGAGGGGCTGGCGGGGGAGCTATTTGGCACGTAGCGTGCAGGAAACAACTCCGCGCTTGCCGCACGAAGCGTTTTGAATTTAAACTGAAAATCCGCCATGCGCATCTTTGCCCGAATACTCTGGATTGCCGCCTTCATGCTCGCCACCTACTCCTGGATGGTGGCCTTCGAGCACGGCTTCGGGTGGAAGGGCTTCAGCCAGGGATTCCAGACCGAATGGAAAAACCTTGGCTCGGTGCTGAGCGGCAAGGGACTCGCCGAGGCCCAGCAGAATGCCACGCCAGCCTCCACACCCGCTCCAGGCACGGGTGCAAAGCCTTGACCTTCAGGAGCCTTTTCGTCCTCCGACGTTCCCGTCACCCCTTTTTCCGAAACCCTATTCATCCGTCCAGACATCCATGACCGAAGCCGAACTTCCCCAGCAGCAGAAAAACCTCTGGCTCAAAGGCGTGAGCGCCTTCCAGCTCAAGAATTTCGACTATGCCGTCAACCTTGTCCTCCCGGTAGTGAAGGAGTGTCCCGAGTTCCTGGAGGGCCGCAGGCTCCTTCGTCGCGCGGAAGCAGAGCGCATCAAGGGGCAGAAAAAGGGCCTTTTTGGCGGCGGAATCAGCCTGGGTGGCCTGAAGTTCTCCACCTCCAAGAAGGAACCGTGGGAGGCCATTGCCGAGCTGGAGGACAATGTCTTCCAGAAGGACCCATACAATCCCAGCGGAAACCAGCAGCTCTACGATTACGCCATGCGTCTGGCGCAGAATGACCTGGCCGCATTCGCGCTGGAAACCATCCGTGAAGGACACCCGGGCAATACGCGAAACATGCACGCCCTGGCCCAGCACTACATGGCCTACGAGCAGCCGGAAAAGGCAAGCGATGTGTACCGGGCGATCGTCAAGGTCGACAGCACGGACATGGACGCCATCAAAGGCGAGAAGGACGCCGCAGCCAAGACCTCCATGCTGCGCCAGTGGTCAGGCGGCTTCAATGAGTCCAAAAAGGACAAGGACCAGGCGAACCGCGATGAAGCCCGCAATCGCCAGGGCATGACCCGCGAGCAGATGGAAGCGGTGCTGGCCGAGTACTTCCGCGAGTACGAGCAGGACCAGAACAATGTGAACACGGTCAAGCGCATCGCGGACATGTACGACCGCATGGACGACCAGGAGAGCGCCATCCCCTATTACGACTGGGCGCTGCAACTGACTCCTGGAGACGTGGCGCTTCAAGCCCGCGCGGAACTGGTGCGCAGCAAGCTCGCCGAAAAGCACATTCACGCGATGGAAGCGGAAATCGAGGCGAATCCCGACGCGGCGGACATCGAGGAAAAGCGCGAGAGCATCCGGCAGATCAAGCGCGATCGCGCGGCCACCCTGCTGGCCGAGGCCCGGTCCAAGGTGGAACGCAACCCGACGGACAAGAACTACCGCTTCGATCTGGCGACGGTGCTGTACTCCGTGGAGCAGTACCGCGATGCGATTCCTGAGTTGCAGCAGGCGAAGAGCAATCCGCACATCCGCAACAAGGCGCTACTTATGCTGGGCCGCTGCTTTGCCGCGCTGAACATGAATGACCTCGCCGTGAATGCCATGCAGGAAGCGGTGAAGGAGATTCTCGCCTTCAACAACGAGAAAAAGGAACTGCTGTATGAGCTTGGCCTCGTGTACGAGAAGGTGAACAAGCACGACGAGTACCTCAACTGCATGAAGGAAATCTACAACAACGACTACGGCTACCGTGACGTGGCCAAGCGTGTGGAGTCCTCCTACCAGTAGTCGACAGAGGGAACCTGCTGCATCATGAGCGCAAGCAACTCAGACTCTCTCATGGAGTTGCTGGAGGCTGCGCTGCGCATGCTGGCAGGGCAGATCCCCATGCTGCTGGCCTATGCGGTGGCCTTGATCATCGTAATCATGCGCTGGCGCGAGGCTCCCCGCGCCTCCACGCTGGCGCTTTGCGGCCTCCTCTTCGGACTCTTCCTCCTTGTCGTGATGCCGTTCCTTTACACCTGGGTGCCAAGGAGGCTGACCGCAGGCAGCAGTTCCCCCGGCGAAATCCAGGGCATCTACACCATCATCAACATTGCAGGGTCGATCGGGCGTGCCATTTCCTTTGGCCTCCTGTTCATGGCGATCTATGCAGGACGTCGCCCTCCGGGCAGTGCAGCGACTTACTGAGACCTAGGCTCCAGGCTGGCGCATCCACCCCATAGACTTTCTCATCATGACAAAGCGCATCCCCCAACATTGGATCCGCCGGGTGCTTGGGTTCGCGGCAGCGGTATTCGCCATGGTGCCTCCGTCAGAGGCCGCTCCCGCAGCCAGGCCAAACGTCATCATCATCCTCACGGACGATCAGGGGCTGGCGGACTACAGCGCGTATGGGACGAAGGACATCCGCACGCCGCACATGGACCGCATCTTCAAGGAGGGGATGACGTTCCAGAACTTCAAGGCGAACAGCCCGGTGTGCTCGCCGACTCGCGCCTCGTTGCTCACGGGGTGCTACCCGGATAGGGTGGGCGTGCCGGGACTGGTGCGCGAGGAGACGCCGGAGAACAACTGGGGCTATCTCGCCCACTCCGCCGTCCTTCTTCCCAAGGCGATCAAGCCTGCGGGGTACCACACCGGCATGGTGGGCAAGTGGAACCTCGGCCTTTCCGCGCCGAACATTCCCAACGATCGCGGATTCGACTCCTACCACGGCTTCCTGGGAGACATGATGGATGACTACTGGAAGCATCAGCGGCACGGCGTGAACATGCTGCGGAAGGACCGCGAGGTCATCACGCCAGAAGGACATGCCACGGACCTCTTCACCGACTGGGCCTGCGAGTACATCACGCAGCGCAGCAAGGGCAAGGAACCCTTCTTCCTCTATCTCGCCTACAATGCGCCGCACGATCCCATCCAGCCGCCGCCGGAGTGGCTGGCCAAGGTGAAGGCGCGCGAGCCGGGCATGGATGAGAAACGCATGAAGCTGGTGGCCCTCATCGAGCATCTGGATGACGGCATCGGACGCGTGCTGGACACGCTGGAAAAAACCGGCGCCGCAGAGAACACGATGATCGCCCTCACCTCCGACAATGGTGGAAGCCTGCCCGTGGGAGCGAACAACGGCCCGTGGCGCAGCGGCAAGACGCACATGTATGAGGGCGGCCTGCGTGTGCCTCTGGGCGTGCGCTGGCCTGCCCGCATCAAGGCCGGCAGCGTGACGGCACGGACCGCGCTGAGCATGGACCTCTTCCCCACGGTGCTGGAAGCGGCGGGGGCGGAGATCCCCAAGGACATCGATGGCGTGAGCTTCCTGCCCACGCTCCTCGGTGAATCACAACCGGATACACCACGGGACCTGTACTTTGTGCGTCGTGAGGGCGGCCCGATGTATGGAGGCAAGACCATCGAGGCCTTCCAGCGAGGTAACTGGAAGCTCCTGCAGGACAGTCCTTTCGGTCCGCTGGAGCTCTACAATCTGAAGGAGGACCCTTACGAAACCACGAATCTGGCGGAGAAGCGGAAGGACATCGTGCGGGATCTCAATGCGGCGCTGCGGAAGCAAATTCAGAGAAGCGGATCCGTGCCCTGGCAGAGGCCCTGACAGGCTGCACGAGACCTCCGCTCACTGTTCGCGTGGAGCGTTGGTCTTGAGGTCTACGAGCCTCCAATGGTGCACGTGGAGATCAAACGGCACCCGGATGCGCTCGTCGAAATCCGCGGGCCACATCACTCCATCGATCCGGCGGAAATCCCTGAACGTCACATCCACCTCCGCGCCCTGGGTGGTTTCGAGACCGTTCAGAGTCATGCGGACGCGGCGCAGCATCTTCGACTCACGGTCGATGGACAGCAACACGCGATCTTCATCGGTGAAGCCAAAGCCTGGCCGCAGCACGGCAAGCACGCTGTCGCATGGCCTGCCATCCACGGTGTCACCGCCGGCCAGCGCGAAGGTGGCGCCGGGACGCTTGAAGTAGAAAGGGCCCAGAAGGAACATCTGGTAGGCATCAGCCACCAGTGCGGCAGCAGCCCGCTTTTCCTCATCCTGATTGGGGACGCCGTTGTAGGAGACGCTCACCTTGCCGGGTGTGCGGGACACGACCTTCACACCCTTCGGCCCCACGTGTCGCTGCGTGATGGCGCGACTCGCCGGAAGAAAGCGTTCCTCGGAAGTCTTGCGGAAGTCCTCATCCACCATCACCGGCTGGAACTTCGGGCCCACGGGGCCCCATTGCCCATCGTAGCGAACCTGCACGCTCCGAATCTTCTGGAATGCGGTCGCGCCGTGCGCACGCTGGGATGCCATGACGAGGCGCACGGCGGCAGGCTCGGAGTGTGGAATGTTCGCCCGCTGCAACTGGGGCGCGCTGCAAGAAGAAAGGCAGACGGCGGAAACCAGGGCAAGGATGAAGGAGGGTGTTGGTTTCATGAGGTGACTGAATCACATGGTTTGAAGCCTTCGCATCCGGTGTTGTGGGGACTTCCGTGGCCACCGCGCGAGGGAGGTCCGGCTGTGGCGGTGGCGCTCATGCGTTTCACATTTTTTCGGACCTGCATCAGATTCGCGAACACGATGATTACGTGATCAGGATCCCACCGGTTGCCTTGATCGGACCAAGATGGCGAAAATTGTGCTGCAGCAACGGAGCGAGGGCCTTACCGCCAAGTAC
>JAEYUU010000773.1 GCA_023429545.1 Verrucomicrobiota bacterium | reverse complement strand
CGGCTGCGCCAGCCATGCCGCCGCTCGCGGCGCCGACGCCAGTGCCCACCGGATGCGCTCCTGGTGCGCCACTCAGGGGGTCTTCATTTCGCAATTCGGCTCGGGATTTTTCTTCGGGGGTTTTCATGAGGAGGAAGGTGGGGTTTTTGGGGCGGGTTTTTTTGGTCACCGCTGGTGTGCGGTTCGAGCAGGAGAGTGCTGGATGAGTGCCAACACGGCCAGGTGACATGCAGATGGTTGCTGCTTAACGACTTGTGAAGTCATGCCTCCGGCGTCTTTATTCTGTCTTCCGTGCAAAAGACCTTCAAAACGAGGTGGTGTGCATGCAGGACGCACAGTGCACGGGTGCAGCGAAGGAGGCTACTGCCCCGACGGCTCCACCGGCACCAGCATTCGAGCGGCTTCAATGTCCTCACCCCCTCGGCCGCAGCGCGTGAGCTGAGCTGCTGGTGTCACCACAATCACGAAGCCGGGATTCCAAAAAGGTCTGCTCGGAGGTCAGGTCCGTGAGGCGCAATGCCTTGCGGAAATGAATGGCCGCGGCACGATTGTTTTTGAGCTGCAACTCAAAGTCGCCGAGCACGGCATACACCAGATGGTAGGACTCCAGGTGGTCGCGGTGACGCATGGATTCCACGGCGGCGATGCCGGCTTTGGGGCCTTTCACCTGGGCCACGGCCACGGCGCGGTTCAGCGCGACGACGGGTGAGGCATTGATTTCCATCCAGCGATCATAGAGCGAGAGGATGCTGCGCCAGTCGGTGGCATCATAGTTGGGCGCCATGGTATGGCACGCGGCGATGCCGGCTTGCAGATGGTACTCGCTGAGCGCCTCGCCGGTGCTGGCGAGAGCAAGGTGATGCATGCCGCGCGCAATCTGTTCACGGTCCCAGGCGGAACGATCCTGATCGCGCAGGCGCAGCATGTTGCCTTCCCCGTCGACGCGCGATGAGAAGCGCGCGGCATTGAGCAGCATGAGGGCGATCAGCGCATGGGTGCGGGGCTGGTCTGCCACGGAATGCTCCGCCAGTTGCGTGGCTAGTTGGATGGCCTCTTGGCAGAGTTCGGCACGGATGAGGCTCTCGCCACTGGACGCTTTGTACCCTTCGTTGAAGAGCAGGTATAAGATGTGCAGCACGCCGTCGAGCCTCGGCGGAAGCTCCGGCCCAGTGGGTATCTCGAAGGGAATGCCCGTCTCCTGGATGCGCTGGCGCGCACGGGTGAGGCGTTTTGCCGTGGCCGCTTCCGTGGTGAGGAAGGCTTTCGAAATCTCGCTCGGAGAGAAGCCGCAGAGCGTTTTCAGGGCCAGGGCGATCTGCGACTCCTGTGGGATCTCGGGGTGGCAGCAGGCGAACATCAGGCGCAATCGATGCACCTTGATCTCATCCTCAAACATGGGCCCATCAGCGTCGCTTTCGGTGGGAGTGGCCTGCTCCATGTGAAGGACAATTTTGGCTTCCTTTTCACCGAACGATTTCTCGCGGCGGAGGATGTCCAGCGCGAGGTTGCGCGCTGTCTGCATGAGCCAGGCCGGGGGATTTTGCGGAATGCCATAGTAGGGCCAGACCTGGAGCGCGCGCGCCAGGGCCTCCTGCACCACATCCTCCGCGAGTTGCAGCCGGTTGATGCCGAAGATGCCGGTGAGCATGGCCACGAGCCTCCCGGCCTCATGGCGGAAGAGATGCTCCGTGAGGCGGGGCACATCGTGCTTCACCGCCGTGTCTGGCATGGGCTGTGGAGCGCTCACGCGGGCCTACATCTGGGCTAGGGCTGCGGCTTCCGCCATGCGCTGGCCGACCACCTGCATGGTGGGGCATTGCTGGATGACGGGGCGGACTTCCACGGAGGATCCCCAATCGATGAGGGGACACTCGCGGGCGATGCTGATGGCCTCCTCCATGTTTTGCACGGTGAGGAGCAGATAGCCTCCCACGGCCTCTTTGGACTCGGCGAAGGGTCCGTCGGAGACAGTGCGTTCCTTTGCCCCACCGACGATTTTGCCCTCGTGGCTTAGGGGCTGGGCGCCTTTGAGTTTCCCCGCAAGGGACAGGCTGGAGACCCACTCGGTGAACTTCCCCATGGCCTCCTGCATGTCGTCTATCGAGAGGCGCTGGTCGAGCTGGGTCCCGCGCAGGAGGAGAAGGTACTCGGGCAGGGCGGAGGGTGTGGCGTTGATGCTCATGGGGTAGAAGCAGGTCGAGACTGACTCAGAATACTACGATCAATGCGCAGCGCCGGCCATCATAGCCGGAGCGGCCGCAGGAGGACAAATATTTTGGTTCGGGAGAAGCAAGGCGCCTACGGCTTCAGGTCATTCGCAGTCTTGAAGGGTGGCTCCATGTACATGGCGACAGATGTGTGTACGGGGATGGCCGGGGCGCGCCACCCGTGTGGCAGGTGTTGCAGATCTAGGACGGCAGCAGGTGGTGCCATTCATGACTCGGCCTCCTCCTTGTTGTGACTGCAGCAGGCCCCTGTGGCTCCCAGGGGGAGCTGGTACCTGTCGTGGTGTTTCACCCAGTCCATCAGATTGAAGTTGGGACCGTTTTCGTTGCGACCTTTGGGCGTGATGTCGAGAAAGTTGTAGGTGCCCACAAGCTGGTCCTGCCCGCGGCTGAAGGTGGAGTAGGTATGATATACCATTCCTACAGCGTCTTTATAGAACACACTGACACCGGGAGACTCCTCCTCCTCCGTGTCTGACCAGGCGTAGTTGTAGAAGGCGCGACCCTCAGCGATCTGCTTCGGAGCAAAGGAGACGTTGAAGTCGTAGTTGAAGTCGGTGCCGTGTGAAGAGACCCACCTGAAGCTCCAGCCCATGCGCTTCTTGAAGGCGGCAATCTCTGGGAAAGGGGCGCGTGAAACGGACACCATGGACACATCGTGCGGCTCCAGATGCTGCCGTGCGCTGTCGATGTGATCTGCGAGGAAGGAGCATCCGGTGCAGCCCTCCTTCCAGCCGGGACCCATCATGAAATGCTGGATGATGAGCTGGCTGCGTCCGCAAAAGAGCTCCTCCAGTGATTCATGACCATCGGGCCCCTCGAAGAGGTAGTGCTTGTCAATGCGCACCCAGGGAAGGGCGCGGCGGTGGGCGCAGAGCGCGTCGTAGCGATGGGTGTGCTCCTTCTCCTCTTGAAGAAGCGCCTTGCGCGCTTCCGTCCATGCCTCGCGGGAGACTACCCGATGCTCTGCGAGCAGTTCGTCTCGATGAAGGGAAGAAATAGTGGTGGATG
>JAEYUU010000764.1 GCA_023429545.1 Verrucomicrobiota bacterium | reverse complement strand
TTATAAGAGACCGGGTCTGGGCAAGCCACCGGGCGGGACGACTCCGCGCCGTGATCACGGACGCGGATCCCATGGTCGTGGTGACGGACAGCAGCCTCCTGGAGCTCGCCGGGCGTGTCTGCGGAAGCGTTCCCATTCTGAACCTTGATGAACTCCCCGCGGTGAATCCTGACGACTGGATTCAGCCTGCACTCGCTCCCAGCAGCCATGCGTACATCATGTACACGTCAGGTTCCACGGGCAAACCCAAGGGGGTCATTCAGACCCACAGGAACCTCCTCAAAAATGTCAGGGTGCTTTCCGAGTTGATGGGGATCACCGCCCAAGATCGGATGGCGGGCATGGCGGCATTCAGCATGGGACAGGGTGTCGCCACCTTGTTCACCTCCCTGCTCAATGGGGCCACCTTGTATCCTTACGCGATCCGGCAGGCCGGGGTGGGGCCACTGGTGCAGTGGTTGAACGAGCAGCAGATTTCTGTCTACACCTCGTCTGTCACCGTTTTTCGTCAGTTTGCACGCTCCATCCCTGCAGGCACGGCATTTCCATGCCTGCGGATCATCCGCCTCGGCACCGAGGAACTGCGCATCGCTGATGTGAAGCTATTCCAGGAACGGCTTCCCCGAGGATGCACGCTGCTGAACTGCCTCGGCTCCACCGAGACATTGAACTATGCGAGATTCCGCATCAATCACGATACGGTGATTGCAGGTGATGCCGTGCCCGTTGGCCATCCTCCCGAGGGAACGACATTGAGCCTCGTGCGCCCTGATGGCAGTGCATGCCAAGAGACCGAGCAAGGGGAAATCATCGTGCGCGGCAAGTACCTCTCACCGGGATACTGGCACGATGCGGAACTGACGGCGCAACGCTTTCAAGGCACGGATGAGCATCGCTTCTACCGGACAGGTGATCTGGGGCGCCGCCTGCCGGATGGCACCATCGAGTTTGTGGGACGCGCGGATCACCTGGTGAAGATCCGGGGGAACCGCATTGAGCTGGGTGATGTGGAGAACACGCTGCTGAATCATCCAGAGATCACGCAGGCCGCGGCGGTGGTCCGCCAGAATCAGCATGCCGAGGCTGAGCTCGTGGCGCATGTCGCCACGCAACTATCCAAGGCTGCAGTCCGCGAGTTTCTGAGGGACAGGCTGCCTGAGTTCATGATGCCGTCCGTCATTGTGCGAATGGACTCACTGCCCCTGACGCCAAGCGGAAAGATTGATCGCGAAGCGCTCCGAGCGGGGAAGCTCCAAGACCGCGATGCCGAAGAGCACACCAAGGTGCTGCCACGCAACGAATGGGAGACAGGCATCGCACGGTGCTGGGCCCGCGTTCTGGAATGCGGTACTCCGGGTGTCCACGACGATTTCAGGTCGCTGGGTGGCGACTCGCTGAAGGCGCTCCGATTGTTTGCCGAAATACAGGCCTCTCTAAATATCGCGTTCCAGGCGAAGGAGGTGATGGAAAACTTCACGGTGGCGTGCATGGCGGAAATCGCCGAGGCCCGGTGCCGGCAAGCACCCCTGTCCGCCGCCATGGAGAGGCATCCCGCCTGGAATTTTCTCGTGCCCATTCGTACCGGGGGGGACGAGGAGCCGGTGGTCATCATTCCCGGTGGCTGGGGTGGAGACAACGAGATCCTGCTGCTGGCAGGCATGGCAGGTTCGCTGAATACCAGTCGTGACCTCTATGCAGTACGCTCGCGTGCGATGGACGCCTCATGGACCCGGGCAGGGACGCTCAGGGAACATGCGGCGGCAGTTCTAGAAGAGCTGCAGCAGATCATAACCGGTGGAAAATGGCTCCTCATTGGCGAATGCGTGGCAGGTGCTGTAGCCATGGAGATTGCGTGCCAGGCGCAGGCGCGAGGCCTCGCTCCGGAGGCTGTGGTGCTGCTCGATCCCTTCACGCCACCCCGGCAGTCAATCCTCGCGCGTGCGCTGGGGCATCCCAACAAAGTGCCGCAGAGTGCGCTCTCGGGCAGCAACCCTCCCCAGATCAGGGATTATTATCACCTCGTGAAATCGAGTACCCCTGGCAGGATCCATGGCGATCTGCATGTGATCCTGGCATCGGACGCCAAGGAGCCGCTCCATGCGCCGCAATACTGGGGGCGGCTGGTGCGCGGGCAGGTCCATCTTCATGAGGTGCGCGGCACGCACCAGTCCTATCTTCGAAGTGATGTGGCGGAGACGTCCGCGGTGCTCAACGCCATCCTCTTTGATAGTACCGACCCGCCAGCCCAACCCGCAAAGCCGGGGCGGTAAACCAAGGATCTACGGGCTTGAGAGGTTTGTCCTGAATTCGGGTGCGAGTCCCGTTCGGATACCCACGACCGGATAAACTGCACCGTACGCAGGAATAGGACGAGGCGCGGTCAAGGGGAGAGGCTGTACAGAATCAAGGGGGCGCAAGCGATGCCATGAAGGAGCCCGGGATTTCACATGCAAGTTCGCGCTCCATTTTCCGCTCGCATCCCTCCGCTTCGTGCTAGCATCGCGCGCATTCCATGATTGCCCGCACCTACTCTGCCACTCTTATCGGCGTCAATGCCGTGGAGGTGGAAATCGAGTGCCACCACGCCGAGGGGAACAACTTCCGCATCACCGTGGTGGGCCTGCCGGACGCAGCGGTGAAGGAGGCGCGTGACCGTGTGATTGCCGCGGTCACGAGCAGCGGTTTTTACATGCCCTTCAGCGGCTACGTCACTTTCAATCTGGCGCCAGCGGATCTGCCCAAGCAGGGCCCGGCCTTTGACCTCCCCCTCGCGCTGACTGCGGTGGCCGGGCGGGAAGGCATCGCGGCGGAGAGGCTCCTGGAATGCTGCATCGTGGGTGAACTGGCGCTCAATGGCGAGCTGCGCCCCGTTCGTGGCGTGCTGGCCATCGCGCAGGAAGCGCGCACCAGGGGGCGCAAGGAACTCATCGTTCCAAAGCGCGTCGCCGCCGAAGCCAGCGTGGTACAGGGCATCGAAATCATCGGTGTGAATGACCTGCGTGAGGCAGTGGAGTACTTGAAGGGCGCCAGATCCATCGAGCCTGAGCCTTGCCGTGCGGCCGAGTTCTTCCAAGCGCACGCGATTTACGGTATCGACTTCAGCGAAGTGAAGGGGCAGCAGGACGCCAAGCGTGCCATTGAGGTGGCGGTGGCAGGGGGACACAATCTCCTCATGGTCGGCCCACCCGGCACCGGCAAATCCATGCTGGCCAAGCGCATCCCCACCATCATGCCCGGCATGAGCGAGGAGGAGGCCATTGAAACCACCAAGATCCACAGCGCCGGCGGCTTGCTGGGGGAGAACTGCAGTTTCATCGCCACGCGCCCCTTCCGCCCGCCGCACCATACCATCAGTGACGCGGGCCTGCTCGGCGGAGGCACTAATCCCGGTCCCGGCGAGGTGAGCC
>JAEYUU010000755.1 GCA_023429545.1 Verrucomicrobiota bacterium | reverse complement strand
ATGCGTAAGATGGGCGAAATACGCAATCAATTGCAGCAGGGTGGGGAGCAAATGGACACGCTGGCGAAGCTTTCCCTGCTCAGTGCCTTCAAGCTGGAGAAGCCCACGGAAGTCGGCAGCGTGGTCCGTGACCCGGCAGGGACGCTGTCTACGCTTCCTGCGGAAAATTCCCGCGCCACACAACTGGTGGTGCAGCCTAGCATGATCACCGAAATCGAGCCCTGGCAAAAACTGGAGATCCGTCTCCGCGAGGTCAAGGCGGAGATCGAGCGCAAGAGTGCCATGTACCGCCCCGGGCACGACATCATGGTGGCGCTGGCACGTGAACAGGTTGAGTTGGAGGACAAGCTGCGCGCTGAGCTGAATGTGGCAATGCAGCGGTTCGAGGTGGAGGGAGCCCGTCTCGGCGAAAAGCTCAAGGATCTGGAGTTGAAGCTCCCTGAGTACCACAAGGTGACCGCGGAATACGAGCGTTCGCGCCAAGATTACCAACTGAGGGAAAAAGGCCAGCTTGAATGGGACAAGGCGCACAACCAGCTCGCGACGACCATTGCCAAGCTCCAGTTCGGCCAGGACAAGGACCGTCTGCAGATGCGTTTCATGGCGGTGGAAACCTTGCGTGACAAGGATCCTGTGTCTCCCAGCAAGTTCAAGCTCGCCATTTTCGGCCTCGCGCTTTCCCTGGGACTTGCCTTGGGCGTTCCGATGCTGGTGCATCTCTTTGATACCTCAGCCAGTCGGATCCAGCAGATTGAGGCGGCTACCGGTGTTCGCGGTATAGGGGTGATTCCTCTCACGTCCAAGTTCCTGATCGAGCAGATTTTCCGTTCTCCGGTCATTGACGCGAAAGTGCCGAATTTCCTGCTGGAAGCCTTCCGCGTTATTCGCAGCCACATTCTCCTCAATCCCAACAAGACGACCAAGCGCTCGCAGGTGATTATGGTGACCAGCGCCCGTCCCTCGGAGGGGAAGAGTTCCATGGCATCCAATCTCGCGTGGGCCTTCTATTCCATGGGCGAGCGCACCTTGCTGGTGGATTGCGACCTTCGCCGCGGTCGCATCGGGATGATTACCGACACCCCCACTCAGATTGGCATGTCCAATTTGCTTACCGGTCGCGCCACGGAGATGGACGCGGTGATGAGAACGGAGTCGGACAAGCTGGATGTGATTCCTCGCGGTCCCATCATCGCGGGCAGCACCGACATTCTGTGCCAGGCGACGTTCCTGCACATGATCGAGGATTGGCGGACGAAGTACGACCGCATCATTCTGGATACGCCACCGGTGCTGGGCCTGAGTGAAACGATCGGGATTCAGGCTGCTGCTGATGGTGTGTTGCTGGTGGTTCGGGCGCACTCCACCCGGTTCATGGATGTAACTGCCGCCGTGGAGAATCTGAAGAAGGCGGGCGCCCACATTTACGGATTCGTCCTGAATGCGGTGGACCTTTCGAAGCTGACGAATCACTACTACTATTACTACTACTCACCCACGTATTACGAGGAGTTCGAGACCGGGGTGTCGAAGGGGCCGCATGTTGCGACCGCCTAAGGCGGCCTGATCTGGAAGGCCTCAGCTTACTTTCGGGCGGCGAGCTCGTGGAGCAGATTGTTGAGCGCGGTGTTCACGCGCTGCAATTCGTAGGATCGCATCGCGTCGAGTGATGCTTGGGGAAGCGCCCATGAACTGCCCTCCCATGAGTCCAGCCAGCGGCGCAAGACTTTCGCGCAGGAAGCGGGGTCCGCGATATTGGCATTGGGCAGTCCGCAGTGGTGAAGGACCTCTGCCACGGCGCTGCCGGGTTCGGCCAGGCCGAGGATGGGTTTTTCAAACGCCATGTACTCGATGAGCTTGGTGGGAAGGAACAAGCCGCCGAGGTTGGGGGTGTCAATCACCACCAGCAGGTCTGCCTCTGCCACCAGGCGCTGGCATTCATTGAAGGATACGGAGTCGCGTAGTACCACGAGCTTCTGGATTCCCAACGCTTCGAGATCCTTCTGGTAGCGTGTGGAATCGGGCCCGACGCAGAGAAGCTCAAAGCGACCGAGCAGCGATTGCCGGGAGTGCAGTTCTGCGATGGCCTTGAACAGACTGTCGGGCTCGCGAAAGCCCGGATAGAACGAGCCTGCGTGCATGGCGCGGAGCGGGCGGCCCTTTTCAGATTTCGCGGGCACCGGGGGAATTTTGAGACTCAGATACCCGTGGGGAATCACATGCACCTTTTTGCGCCATGCCTCCGGATACTGCTTCATGATGGCCTCGGCCGTTTGCTCAGAGACAAAGATGACGGCATCGGCCTCGGCGACGATTTCGCGCTCAAGACGGTGGGTGAGCCGGTCCACCCGCTTGCCACCGCGTCGCGGTACTTTCGTCCAGGGATCGCTGAAATGCGCCACCCAGGGCGCGCCGGTGGCGCGCTTCAGGTCGAGACCCACCACATTGCTGATGAATTTCGGCGCCCGGCTGTAGATGACCGGGAGTGTGGTGTGTTTTTGCATCCACTGGCGCCCTGCGCTCACTGCGGGACTGCGCCACAGAAAGTAGGGCTCGGGGAGTATCTGCTGCTCCAGCCAGAGCACGAGCCGTCTCCCCAAACGGGGAAAGGCCGCGCAGATGTAGGCATCCCAGCTTCGCGCACGGAGGATCTCGATGTTCGGCGGCAGCACGCCAAGAAGATCGGCATCAGCGCCCTGCCTTGCATGGCGGCTGGTGGTGGTGAGTGCGGTCACGTTCCAGCCGAAGTCATGGAGCGACTTCGCATTCATACCGACCAGGAGCGATTCCGGTCCCTGAGTGGGAGGGAAGTTGTGCGAGACGAGCAGCAGATCGCGACTGCCTTGTATTTTTGAGGATGGCGAAGCTGACTCTGCGCTCATCCGCGCTTCCTCCCAAGAATCACCACGGCACCTGAGAACTTGTGCACGCCGGGAATGATGAGCAGCGCGGAATCGATCCAGCGGAGCAGAGGAGCGGTGGCCAGCGCCTGTTTGTAGGACATGAGGCGGGATAGCCGGGTGAGAAGGTGGTAGTAATGCATCTCCTCCACTTCAAAGCGCTCATGAATGCGCTGAATCTCCTTCATGCTGAGTTGGCGTTCATCCGGGCTCACATCTTTCTCCACGGGGGTGCGGTCCCTCAGCCATTGCAGTCCTTTGAGGAAGGCCACCGGTTCCTGAAAGGCGATGCGGCCACCGGGCTTCAAGAGACCTTCCAGCGTGTCCAGGCCTGCCTCCAGTGGCAGGTGGTGGATCACGGACATGGCGAGCACGGCGTCAAACTCGTTTTTTGGGAGGGTGGCGCTGGCACCGTCCGCCACGATGAAGCTCACCCGGTCCTCCACGCCATCAAGCTTGGCTCGTTCACGGGCCAGGTCGATGAGTTCGGGGGAAACGTCCAGACCGGTTACGCGGTATCCCATCCTGCCGAGCCGGCAGGCCATTTCCCCGCTGCCGCAGCCGAAGTCGCAGATGTGCTGCGGCTGGTGCATGGTCAGGAGGCGGATGACACATTCCACGCGGTGGGTGCGCCAGTTCCGGCAGGTGCGGTACTGCTCCACCAAGGCATCGGGCGTGCGTTTGATGCTTTCGCGCTCCTTGTCCGCCTGGACGGACTGGTAGGCGAGTTCGTTTTGAATGCGCTGTTCGTGGGTACTGGTCACAGGGTGGCGAAACTGTCGGTCGTAAGCCTCAGCTAGTAACCCCGTGACTGCCATGTGCAAGCAAAGGAGATGGACTTTTGTGCACCCGAGATTGGAAGGATTCAGCATTCACAGATTGATGGGCCCGTCGCTGTCCCCGCGATTTATGTGGATTTCATGCACATGCTCCCCAAGTGCGAATTTCTTGTGAAGGGTGGGACTGGCGGCAAAGACAAAATTTGAAGGACCGCTTAGGAATCCGGCCTGCTTGAGCGCGGCATTCCATGCCTGATGCGTCTGGTTCGTCACGATCAGGTCAGCCCCACACTCCTTGAGTACGTGAACAGAGGCGGTGACGATGGCTGCTGCATGTTCCGGGGGAGCAAGGCAGTCGGCGATGGAGCCAAGCCGGAGACTGCCGAACTGCTTGTGCCCTTTCCAGTCCGTGCACAGGAGCAAGGCCCAGCCAAGAGGTTTCTTGTCCTCCCAGACCACGCAGCGAATCCACCGCGTGTCCTCGACTGGATAGATCGTGCTCAGGAGATGCTGATTCCGAGCGCCCGCGAAGTGGTAGTGGGGTGCCCTGTCCTCCCAGACGGTATCGGCCCATGAATCGAAACTCGGCTCGCACGTCGTCGTGAGGCCTGGGCCGAGGCGTGAGGTGAGCGACCGCCACTGCATGACACGGGTTCCGGCCCAGCCGATTCCGCTGTAGGCAAGCAGGTCACAGGCGATGGAGCGCAACTTGTTGCTGCGTAGCAGGCGCACTTGGCGGAAGAAACGCGAGGAGCGCAACACCAGGAAGTGAAATGGAACCTCATGCACCAGCCAGCCGAGTCCCGCCATCAGTCGGGGCAGAGGGCGCTTGATGCCGCCCATTCCAAGTGAGCACAAATGTTGCTCGCGTTTCATCGCGTCCTGCATGAGGCGGATGCCGACGGGGATGTGCACCTTGTTGATCACACCCTCGGAGAGGGGCAGGCGAAGGAATGCCGTGGGAATTATTCCCTCAGGCGTATGGTAGCGCTGGTATTGCAGCAGGTAGCCGCCGCGGACCTCCTGTGTGGCACCGCTGTTATCTGATTCGAGGGCGAGGAAGTATTGCTGCCAGATGGCGGCATCGTCAGACTCAGGATATCTTTTGGAGAACGGGCTCTCCATCAGTTCGAAGTCGGTCATGCCGCTGGCGCGCAACCGTTCATTGAAGCGTCTTGCGGCAGCGCGCGCCTCTTCCGTGTCTGGGAATCGCTCAATGCGCAGTGCCATGAATTCAGAAGCGGTGACGAAGATTTCCCAACTGGTCAATCAACCAGCGATTCTCCAGTGCGGACCGTTCCGCCGGAGACAGCACCTTGCGAGTGCACTGCTGACTGGCGAGGAAGTCCAGCAAGGTGGTCACGGGCACGTACCAGCCATTCATCTTGCCGAGGTACCGCACCGTCTCTTCGAAGCGGGGATCCAGTTTGCCGTCCTTGTGGAAGCGCTTGCCGAAGTGCGTGTAGATGATGCAGGCGCCGCGTTCCGCCGCAAGACGGTCCAGGGCTGTTTCCGTGACATTCCGGCGCCAGGCGTCCACATCGGTCGCATCTGAACCCGCATACCAGAGATTCACAAATGGCCTCGCGGGATCGTGATAGGGCATGTGCGGGCACATCGCAAGCGTGTTCAGATCCCGGAAGGTGAAGTTCCGGACATAGCGGACGTGCTGCCGGCAGAGATCGCCCCAGAAGAGCGGGTCACCTTCGATGTGGCCGCGGAATTTTTGCCCGCGTTGCACCACGGTGTAGGCGAGTTGACGCCATCCGGTCAGTCTTGCAGGTCCCCAGTAGATGCCCTCGCGATTGGTGGAATGATTTGCCAGGGAATCCGGATCATGCCCGAAGATTTCGCGAAACCGATCAAATGCCCGCTGTGTCAGGGCGCGATCCGAGGTGTGGTAGGTGGCATTGTGCAGGGCGATTTCGAATCCCTGCTGTTGCAACTCCAGGCACAGGGCCCTGTACTCCGGCTCGTCACAGGTGGGGCCGGGAATATCGGGATGCCCCGGTCCGGCGACAGGCCAGACAGATTTGGTGATGCGCATTCCGCATTCCGCCAGTAGGCCGTAGATGGCGCGATTGTTCTCCACCGTGCCGCGCTCGGTGTCGTCAAAGATGGTGAAGGCGAAATCCTTGCCATCTGGCCATGGGATGGTGGAAAGGGCGCGGGAGGTCACGCGGGCGAGGAGAGGAGGTGTGTTTTGCCGGACGGCTGCTATTCCGACAGCAAGCGCCACATTGCAATTCTGAGGTTGCAAACTTCTATGGGTTCTGTCATCCGCTTGGCGACGGTACGCCGGCAGTTTCACGCATGCTTCTCCCCCACCTCCCCAGCCATGATGTAGTGCTCAGCCGGTCGGACTATGTCCGTCTGACGCGGGAGCTTGAGAAGGCGCTGCCGGAGGCGCGGAAGGTTGCGGTGCTGGCCAGTTTCACGGCAGATTTCATCAAGCCCTACCTTGTGGTCGAGGCGGCGCGCCGTGATTTTCCGGTTCAGGTGTGGCTCGCGCCGTATGGCCAGATTGAGCAGCAGGCCGTGGATCCCGCGAGTGCCCTCTATCTGCAGCAGCCGGAGGTCGTGGTCATCTTGCCGCGCCTGGAAGATCTGGCCCCGGATCTCGTGCACCGTTTTCTGGCTCATGATGAGGAGGCGCTGCAAGCGGCCGGCAAGAATCTCCTGGCGCGTTTCAAGCAGGTGCTGCTGAATATTCGCAGCCAAAGCAAGGCCAAGATCCTGGTGGGCAATTTCGCGCCGCCGCTGTGGAGCGCAGCGGGAATTGCCGATGCCTCGCTGGAGGTTTCCCAGTCCGCCTTCATCCAGCAGATCAATACGGAGCTCTCAAAGCTCTGCCGCTCGTTGCCGGATGTCCTGCCCCTGGACGTGTCGCGGGTCGCGATGGAGGTGGGGCTGGAGCGGTGGCGCGATGAAAGGCTGGAGTTCCTGGCCAAGGCGCCGTGGAGTGCTGATGCCATGGCCGCGCTGGCGAAGCAACTGGCGCGCCGCATGCGCTCCATGCATGTGCCGGCGGCCAAGTGCCTGGTGCTCGACATGGATCACACGCTTTGGGGTGGAGTGCTGGGGGAGGTGGGCGTGGGAGGCCTCGCACTGGGCCCTGACCATCCGGGAAATGTCTTCGTGGATTTTCACAAGCGTCTTCTCGCGCTGCGCGACAGCGGCATCCTGCTGGCCGCCGCGAGCAAGAATAACTCGGTGGATGTGGAAGAGGTGCTGGCCACCCATCCTGCGTGCTTGCTCAAGCGGGAGCATTTTTCAGCCTTCGAGGTACACTGGGAGGACAAGGCCACCAGCCTCCGCCGCATCGCCGCCACGCTGAACATCGGGTTGGATGCGTTGGTGTTCTTTGACGACAATCCCACCGAGCGCGCGTGGGTTCGCAGCCAGCTTCCGGAGATGATCGTGCTGGAAGTGCCGGCAAATCCCCTGGGCTATGCGCGAGTGCTGGCCGAGTGCGGTTGCTTCGATCAGCCAACGCTGACGCATGAGGACCGTGGGCGCGCGGAACTGTATGTGCAGGATTCGCGGCGGCAGGAGATGAAGCAGCAGGCGGGCTCGCTGGATCAGTTTCTCCAGGATCTTGAGATGACCCTCACGCTCGGCGTGGTGGATGAGGAGACTCTGCCGCGCGTTGTGCAATTGCTTGGCAAGACCAATCAGTTCAACCTCACTACGCGCAGGCATGGCGCCGCCGAAGTGAGGGCCATGATCGAGAGCGGTGGACTGGCCTTCTGGGCGAGGCTGCGGGATCGCTTTGGCGACAACGGACTCATTGCCGCAGCCATCGCTGTTCCGGAGACTGCCACAAGCTGGCGACTCGATACCTTTCTCATGAGTTGCCGGGTGATCGGCCGCGGCGTGGAGACCCTGCTGCTGGGTGCCATTGAGCGACTGGCCGCTGCAAAGGGCGCCGATACGCTGGAGGCCGAGTTCATTCCCACCTCCAAGAACCAGCCCGCGGCGACGTTTCTTCCTTCCCATGGTTTTGTAGAAGATTCACCTGACTCCCTCCGCTGGCACCGCAGTCTTGCGGAACGCCGTCCGCTGCCATCCTGTTTCCGCCTGGAGGGCCTTTCCATTCCAACATGACATCCGAAGACCAATCCGCCAAAATCCGCCAGACCGTATCCGACGTTCTGGGAGTTCCGCTGAAGGACATCAACGACGACACCAGTCCCGATACGGTGGAGGGGTGGGACTCGGTGGCCCATCTGAATCTGATCATGGCGCTGGAGGAAGCCCTGGGGATGGGATTCACCCCCGAGGAGACCATGGACATGACTTCGGTAAAATTGATTTGCCTCGTGGTGGAGGAAAAACGCGCCTGACCCGAACTGTTGCTGGATCTCCCGCGACAAGCGCGAGATTTCCAGCCAAGCTGATCCCTACTTATGATGAACCGATTCCGCGCCGGCATGGTCTTCAGCGAGGAAGTAACGCTCTCTCCCGCGCTGGTGGAGAGCTTTGCCCAATTCTCCGGGGATCACAATCCGCTGCATCTGCAGGCTGAAGCTGCCAAGGAGTATGGCTTTGCCCGGCCCTTCGCACACGGCGCCATCCAGTCGGCGATCGTTTCAAAACTGATCGGCATGAAGGTGCCTGGACCGGGCGCGGTGTGGATGAGTCAGAGCATGGAGTGGCTCAAGCCGCTTTACGTCGGCGATACCGTCCGTGTGGAAGTGGAGATCGAAAGTATCTCGCCGGGTGCTGAAGTGCTTTCTCTCGTGCTGCGTGCCGCCAATCAGCAGGGTGAGCAGGTGATGCAGGGAAATGCGAAGGTGAAACTCGCCAGCAAACTGGCGGAGCAGCCCCAGACGGAAACGAAGGAGCCTCGCGTCGCCCTGGTGACGGGCGGGTCCCGTGGCATTGGCGCGGAGACGGCACATGCATTGGGCATGGCCGGCTGGCAGGTCGCGGTGGCTTGTCATTCGAACAGGCACGCTGCGGAGGAGGTGGTGCAACGCATCGCCGGCTCAGGTTCGGCGGCCCAGGCTTTCACGGCGGATCTGCAAGCTGAGGGCAGCGGCACGGCACTCGTGCGCGACGTGGAGGCTGCATTCGGCAGGCTCGATGCCATAGTACATTGCGCCACCCATCCAGTGACACCGGTTGCGCTGGCGGAATTGTCTTCAGCCGGGTTGAGAAAGTACCACCGTATTCATGTCGAGGCGGCGTGGGAACTGGTGCAGGCAGCGCTTCCGGGCATGCAGGAACGGCGTTTTGGCAGACTCATTTTCCTGGGCACCACTTATCTTTTTGGTGCTCCGCCGGCGAGACTTGCTGCTTACGTCGCGGCCAAGCAGGGATTATGGGGACTGGTGCGGTGCCTCGCACTGGAACTGGGTCCCCAGCAGATCACGGTGAACATGCTCTCTCCCGGGATGACGGTGACGGATCTCACCTCCGACATCCCCGTGCGCATGAAGGAGGCGGAGGCCCGACGTGTTCCCCTGCGTCGACTGGCCATGCCTCAGGATGTGGCTGGGGCGGTGGCGTTCCTTGCAGGCGATGAGGGTGGCTACATCTCGGGAGTGAACCTCCCGCTGACCGGCGGGCCTGTTTAGGTGTTGTGACTTCAGAGATTCTTCCAGTACCACTCCAGCGTGTCCTTGAGCCCCTCGCGCAGATCGTGCGTGGGGGCGAAACCAAGCAGGCGTTGGGCCTTGCTGATGTCCGCCTGGGAGTGACGCACGTCGCCCGCACGGAAGTCGCGGTACACAGGATCCACATTGGCGAGCGTCGGATCGTATTGCGACAAGGTGTCGCGGATGCCGCGGAAAAGATCGTTGAGCGTGGTGCGTCCGCCCACGGCGACGTTGAACACCTGTGCGGTCATCTCCTCGTTTTCGGCAGTAGCGGAAAGGATGTTGGCTTGCACCACATTTGCCACGTAGCAGAAGTCGCGTGAAGTCTCGCCGTCTCCATTGATGTAGACCGGCTCGTGCGCACGCAACGCAGAGATCCACTTGGGCATCACGGCGGCGTAGGGGCCATTGGGATCCTGACGGGAACCGAAGACATTGAAATAGCGGAGACCCACGCTCTGCAAGCCATAACAGCGATGCCAGACGGAGGCGTAGATCTCCAGCATGCGCTTCGTGGCCGCGTAGGGACTGAGGGGATTGCCAATGCGCTCCTCGACCTTCGGCAGATTCGGTTCATCCCCGAACACGGAACTGCTGGAGGCATAGACAATGCGCTTCACACCGGCCTCATGGCAGGCGACGAAGAGATTGAGTGTGCCGGTGACATTGGATTCATGTGAGTCCAGAGGTTGTGAAATGGAGCGGGGGACGGAGCCCAGACCTGCCTGGTGCAGTACATAGTGCGCTCCCTTGGATGCGAGACGGCAGGCATCCACATCGCGCAGGTCGCGTTCCACGAGGGTGAAACGTGCCGCCGCCTCGGGCCCCACGGTCTCCAGGACCTCGTCCAGATTATTCCGGTGACCGGTGGCGAAGTTGTCAAATGCGGTCACTGTCTGCCCCTCGCGCAGGAGCGTTTCCACGAGGTGGGAGCCGATGAACCCGGCAGCGCCTGTCACCAACCAGTTGCGGGGCTGGCCACGAAGGGTTGCAAGGGTTTGTTCATATACTGTCATGAGTCGAAAGCAGATTCACGGGGTCTTCGTTGCAGGAGTGAGCGACACACGTATAGCTAGACCCTGACAGATCCAACATGCAAAGCGGCAAAAATAGCGAATTTGACACGTTTGCCACCGGCTACGACGAGGCTCTCAATCAGGGGCTGAAGTATTCCGGTGAGGCGAAGGAATACTTTGCAGATGGTCGCGTGCGGTGGCTGCGGGAAAGGCTCGGTCCTGCCATGAAGAAAGACGCGCGTTGCCTGGACTATGGATGCGGCACCGGAACCGCAGCGCCCTTCCTGCTGGAGCACATGGGGCTTTCGCGTGTGGTGGGCGTGGATCTCTCCGAGGAGTCGCTGGAGATTGCGCGTGCGCAGAATTCAAGCGCCACCACGGAGTTCCATCCGTTACGGGCACTGGATGGCATGGAGGGGCAGTTTGATCTCGCCTACTGCAACGGTGTATTCCATCACATCCCCATCGCCGAGCGCGCTGCCTGCATGAGTGCGGTCTTCCGTGCGCTGAAGCCGGGTGGATGGTTTGGGTTCTGGGAGAACAACCCGTGGAACCCGATGGTACATTTCATGATGAGTCGCGTGCCCTTCGACAAGGATGCCATCATGCTATGGCCACGCGAATCGCGTGAGCGCCTGCGGAAGGCGGGCTTCGTGGTGAAACGCACCGACTTTATGTTTGTATTCCCAGGGGCGCTCGCGGGGTTGCGCCGGTTTGAGCCGGCTTTGTGCGCGCTGCCGCTGGGCGGGCAGTACCAGATCCTGTGCCAGAAGCCGCTGGCCTAGAACCAGCGGTCGGCCATTCGACGCAGCACACCTTCGTTGTTCATGCCGTATTCGTCCTTTGGATGGAGATCGGTATTGATGTCGCCAGCCTCGCGTTCGGAGGACGGATGCCAAGATTGTTCAACGGGCGGGATGGTGATGGTGCTGGCGTAGCCACAGAGGTCAAGGTTCTGCGCTGCTTCCGGCATGCTAGCGAGGCGAGCGGCCAGGCTGGCCATGCGAGGCTCGAGGGGTTCGTTGCTGCCCAACATCATGCCGCCCTCCAGCATGATGGCGTAGGGGAAGATTTGCGTGAAGGTTCTCACGATGCGCGGCGTGGCGCAGTGCCAGGAAGCTATACCCCCGGGCCGGAGCTTGGCATATAAAAGGCCAAAAAACTC
>JAEYUU010000703.1 GCA_023429545.1 Verrucomicrobiota bacterium | reverse complement strand
CGCCGCTCTCCTTGAGATTGAGCGCGTGGGCGTGGCCCTGCGAGCCGAAGCCGATGACCGCACAGGTCTTGCCGCGCAAGGGTTCAAGACTGGCGTCGTTTTCCGTAAAAATAGTGGCTGCCATGAGAGGGTCGTGGGTTTGGGTTAAAGGGGCGGGCAGTGTGGGGCAGGGGGCCGGGGGCGTCAAGAAAAAGGCGGAAGTCCATCGTTCCGCCCTCACCCCCATGGCAGGTGGGGGCATGGTGGTTGCTTCGGGTGGCCTGCCGGGGAAGGTCCCTCAGGGTGCCGTGAGGGACTTTCCGTTGTCCTTCAGCCCCAGTTTCATGAGGTAGGGCACGGCCCGTTTGGCCCATTCCTCCGCCTTGGGATACCCGCTGGAGTCGCTACCGAAGCAGCTTTGCAGCATCTCCGTGTCGATGATGCCCGGGTTGAGCGCGACGACGGCCACGGCACCCTTTGTCTCTTGGGCCACCGCCTGGCTGAGCCCCTCGATGGCAAATTTGGAGGCGCAGTAGGGCGCAACTTCCGGCGAAGTACTGCGACCCCAGCCGGAGGAGAAGTTCACAATCACCCCGGAGCCTCGGTACATCATGGGCTGGATCAGGTGGCGCATCATGGAGGCTGGACCCTTGATGTTCACATCAATCACCTTGCTGAACTCCTTTGCGGGCACCTCCCAGATGGGATTGCTGTGGTTGATAACACCGGCGTTGTTGAGCAGGAAATCGGGCGGTCCGTGGCGTTGCAGGACCTCCTCACAGAAGTTCATCACATCCTCTTCATCCGCGACATTGGCGCTCTGAAAATAGTGTGGCGCCGGGTACTCAGCACGCAGGGCGCTGATGGTTTCCGTGCTGCGGCCACAGCCGGCGACTGTCCAGCCTGCCGCGGCAAACTCAGTGACCATGGCGCGGCCCAGACCGCGCGTGCAACCGGTGATGACTACATGCTTCGCCATGATGGAGCCGTAGGCTTAGCCGCGAAACCGCGCGGCAGCAAAGGAGGAATGCAGTCTGGATTGAAACGCACCCGGATTGGGCTTACTGGCCACAGGTGCAAGCCATTGCAGACCCGCAGGAACGTGGGGCTTCGCCCCTGGAAGTTTCTCAATCCAGCCCGTGCGGGCCGGCGTAAAACCATTTACACCAAATTCATTCACTCCCACCATGTCCTCCATGCCCACTGTGCAGACCACCGCCACCGGACGCAAGTTTCCGAAGTTCGATCTCGCCCGTCTCCTTGCGACGGTTTTTGAGCCCACCTTTGGCCGTAGTGTGTGCATCCTGATTGATCTCCCGGATCTCGCCGAGGCGAAGGACATGGCCTTCCTGAAGAATCCGGAGCGCAAGGTGCAGTGCAAAGCTCATGAAGCCTTTTATCAAGGCCTGCACGGTGGCGTGATGGATGAACTGGCGCTCAAGGGAGGCGAGATGTTCGCCTATGAGCAGACCGGCGGCAGCAATCTGGATCTGCCCGACCGATGTGTGGACATGCAGGGGAACGAACTCAGCCTGGAGCGTGATGTGTACTCCAAGTATGACATCGTCCTCTGCATCTCGACTTTCAGCGCCACGGCGCCGCTCACGGCATTTGCCAAGCAGTACGGCTTCCGCGGTGCCACGCTTCACGGACTCAATGATGTGATTCTCAACACCGGTCTGGCAGTGGACTACAACGACGTCAGCCGGGATGCCGAAAAGCTCCGCCTTGCCATGACGAAGGCTGAATGGGTGGAGATCGATTTCACCGTGGAAGGCCACGAGGAAATGACCGTGCGCCTCGAACTGGAGCGTCAGGAGGCGCAGAAGAGCCATGGCCTCTGCCAGGGCGACACTCCGGACATCGCAAACCTTCCTGCTGGAGAGGTCTATTTCGTGCCCACGGGCGCGGAGGGCCAGTTCCCCCTGAAGTATGAAGATGGCACGCTGGGCAGGCTGACCGTGGTGGGAGGCCGCATCATCAAGGCGGAGTTGATCGAAGGGAAGCAGGAGACCATCGACGAACACAATCGCAAGCTGCAGGATGATCCCATGACGGGCGTGCTCGGTGAGCTGGGCTTTGGCACCCAGGTGCTGCCGGTCTCGGGAGCAGACATCCAGGATGAGAAGGTCCTCGGCACCTGCCACCTTGCCACCGGTCGTGATGACCATCTGGGCGGGCACATCACGCCGGACCAGTTCAAGCGCCGCCAGAATGCAACGCACGACGACATCCTCTTCGCCCCGCACAAGACGCCCAACTTCGACATCAAGCAGACCAGGATGCACCGCGATGGAAAGACCACCGTGCTCATCGAGCATTTCCAGCCGTCGGAGTACCTGCGCAAGGCGCTGGAGAGCTAAGTGGCAATGCGGAGTGGGGGCGGAATGTAAAAGGCTTCTCCAGAAGCCTTTTCGGGTTCGCGGTGAGCACTGCCGTGATGAACGACCTATGAAAGGCCTCTGGAGAGGCTTTCTACTTTCGTCGAGGTTGAAAACCAAGCGCATCTCATCCTAAGCTCACCGCGATGACCAACATCTACGAGAGCGAGCGCCTCCTGAACGAATACCTGCTGTTCCACTACGGCAGCGCCGCCGAGGTGCTGCCGTGGGATTTCGGTCCGGTGGAGGCCCTGGGTTTCGCGGAGCGCAGTGTGAGTGTCCTTCTGGATCGCGCCTTGCTTCCCCAACCTGCGACGGCGCTTGACCTTGGCTGTGCCGTGGGCCGCTCTTGTTACGAACTCGCCCAAACCTGCGACCGTGTCATCGGCATTGATTTCTCCCAGCGCTTTGTGGACGCGGCCGAGCAAATTCGGACCTCGGGAGAGATGCCCTATGAGCAGCATGTCGAGGGCCGCGAAACGCGCAGTCTTGTGGCGAAGAGACCCGAGCCGGGGGACGCTACGCGCATCTCCTTTGAGCAGGGTGATGCCATGAATCTCCGTGAGGATCTCGGCAGCTTCAATGTGGTTCATGCCGCGAACCTGCTCTGCCGACTTCCCGAGCCGCATCGTCTGATCGAGCGGCTGCCCAAACTGGTGAAGCCCGGTGGGCAGCTCCTGCTCACCACCCCGTGTACCTGGCTGGAGGAGTTCACGCCCTCGCAAAGCTGGCCTAAGGGCAGCACGTTTGACTGGCTGAAAGAGGGCCTGTCGGGCAGTTTCGAGCTCGCAGAGCAGATGGACCTGCCCTTCCTCATTCGTGAACACGCGCGGAAATTTCAGTGGAGCGTGGCCATGGGCTCGCGATGGGTCCGGCTGTGAAGATGAGGCATGACTCCATGATGCGCGTTCTCGTTTTGCTATGGCTGGCGCTGAGTCTTGAGACGGGGCTGCAGGCACAATGGCGCATCGCCAGTCAGTCGGCTCCCGCGGCTCTTACCGGTGGTGCTGTTCATGTGCGGCGGGCGGTGAGCGGGCCGGCCGACGTGGAATTGCAGCTGGTCTTCTTCGAGGCGGCCAAGTGTGACCTCCGGGTCATCGATCAGCCGCAACGCGTCAGCGCCGGATCTCTCGGGGACGCCATGCGTTCCGGCAAATATATCGCGGGATGCAATGCGGGCTACTTCACCCCCGAGTTTGCACCGCTCGGCCTCGTCATCTCAAACAGCACACGCGCAGGTTCCCTCCAGAAATCCTCCCTGCTGGGGGGTATGGTAGTGGTACGCAAGGGCCGGCCCACGCTGCTCTGGCGGGATGAATACGTGGAACAGAAAGCCGTGACCGAGTTGGTGCAGGCGGGGCCACGTCTGGTGAACGGCGGCAAGCCGGTCGCGGGGTTGGACGCCACGAAACGCCGCGCGCGCACCTTCATTGTCACGGATTGCGCGGGGAGGTGGGCCATCGGAATCTGTGACCGGGCCAGCCTCCGCGAGCTGTCGGATATTCTAGCCACGGACGCGATCGTTCCCGAACTTGAGGTGGAGCGCGCTCTTAATTTCGATGGCGGCAGCTCGACCGGGCTCTGGTTCCGCCGCGCGGATGGCAAGGAGAGCTACAGCCGGGAGTTCGCCACGGTACGGAACTTTCTGGCTGTCCTGCCGCGAAAATGATATTTCACACAAAACCCATCGCCCGGGCGTAGTCCCTTTCATCTCACCTTCTGCCAGCCATGCTTGATCCCAACGCCAAAACTTTCCTCATCGACCTCCTAAGCACCCCGAGCCCCACCGGATTTGAATGGCGGGGCCAGAAGAAGTGGGCTGACTACACGCGCCAGTTTGCGGACAAGGTGGAAAACGACGCCTATGGCAATGCGTGGGCCACCCTGGAGGGCGCGGGGAAGAAGCCCCGGCGCATCATGCTGGAGTCCCACGCGGATGAGATCGGATTCATGATCAAGCAGATCAATGGCGAGGGTTTCCTGCGCCTGGATCGCGTGGGGGGCTCAGACGTGGCCACCGCACGCGGACGTCGGCTTGATATTCTTGGCGACAAGGGTGTGGTGCGCGGGATCATTGGGAACACAGCCATCCACATTCGTGATCGGGAAAATGAAAAGGTGCCGAAGGTTCACGAATTGTACGTGGACGTCGGCGCGAAGAATCCCAAAGAGGTCACGGCGCTCGGCCTGCGTGTGGGACACGTGGCCGTGTATGCGGACCAGCCGGAGTTCATCGGAGACAAGTACATCGTTGGTCGTGCGCTCGACAATCGCCTAGGTGGTTTCATCATCGCGCAGGTGATGCGTCGCCTGAAGGAGCGCAAGAAGCGCGTGAACAGCACGGTGCTCGCGGTCAATGCCGTGCAGGAGGAGGTCGGCGGCCACGGTGCCAAGATGGTCACGCACCGCCTGATGCCGGATGTGGCAGTCTGCCTGGATGTCACCCACGCCACGGACACCCCGAGCATTGATCGTGCACAACACGGCGAGGTGAAACTGGGCGAAGGGCCCAGCATCACCCACGGCACCTGCAATCATCCGAAAGTCGTCGATCGTCTTCTCAAGGCCGCGGAGAAGATGAAGGTGAAAATCCAGCATGAGTCCTCCTCGCGCTACAGCGGCACGGACACGGATGAGATCTTCCGCGTGCAGCACGGTGTTCCCAGCGGACTTATCTCACTGCCCCTGCGCTACATGCACTCGGTGGTGGAGATGGCCAATCTGAAGGACGTGGAGCAGGTGGTCCAGGTGCTCGTGGCCTTTGTGGAGAGCGTGGATGACAAGGATGAGTTTGGCATCAAGCTCTAAATCACTGTCAAGCGGTCAACAGGGTCGCTGGTGCGAACACGTGACCCATGCGGTAGCAGTCCCCTTTTGACCATTGACTGCTGGCTCCTTGACTTGCCTCCCCATGCAGCCGCTCGCCCAGCTCTCCAACGGCCAGACCGTGCTGTTGCGCATGTTCACGCCGGAGGATCGGGAGGCGGTGGTGGAGGCGTTTCGCCGGCTCTCGCCAGAGGCGCGGTACCATCGGTTTTGGGACAACCAGAGGGAGATTCCGGATTCGGTGCTCAACCGCTTCCTGAATCCCAAGCCGGGTCTTCACGAGACCTGGGCGGCGCAGCACCCGGAATCGCCGGATGAACCCGGCTATGGAGGCGCCTCCTTCTGGCGGAACGAGGACGAACCCTGGCGAGCCGAGATTTCCCTGACCGTGGCGGATGAAGCCCAACACACCGGCGTGGGAACCGTGCTGATGGCAGTCCTCTGGATGAGGGCGAAGCGCTCGGGCATCACCGAGTTTTTCGGGCATGTGCTGCCGGACAACTATGCCA
>JAEYUU010000572.1 GCA_023429545.1 Verrucomicrobiota bacterium | reverse complement strand
CCATTGCGGATGGCCATTTCCTGCACATCCGGACGATCCCCCACCAGCACCATGACACTGGAGTGCGGGAACCGTTTCATGCGCGACTGGGTGGTGCCCATGCTGGATCCGGCCACCATGAGGACACGGGTCTCGACTTCCTGGTGCGGCTCGCGCCCGTTGGGAAACTCTCCGTCCAGCGCCGCCACCATGTTGGCCTCGCTGGTGCGCACATAGCGGTTCGCATCTTCATCGCTCGCCTCGGAGGGCAGGAAAAGCTGCGCCAGCTCCTGCAGGGAGGGCATTCCGACGATGCACCCTTCTTCATCCACGACCGGCAGGCTGCGGAATCCGTGGGCCAGCATCTTTCGGTGCACGGAGAGGCACGTGTCCTCCCGCCGTGCGGTGATCACATTCTTGCGGCATAGCGTGGCTGCCGTGGGCCGCACGTCCATGAGCAGCCTGGGGGCATCCAGCTTGGCATAGTCCAGCACCCACGAGGTGCGCGTGTTCATCTCCCCGCAACAGGCCGCTCGCGCATCCGAGCCACGGGAGGCGCGAAGAAACGCTGCGTAGCCGATCGCGGAGCAGATCGCATCTGCATCCGGATTCCGGTGGCCGATGACGTAGATGGGATCTGCTTCGAGAGTGGACATGGGCAAGAGCGGGCAATCTGGCGAGCCCCGCCCCGCAATCAATGCCGCACTCGCAAAACAGCACTTTCGAGCAACGTCTTCCTCGTGGTCGTCTTCGGGACGTGGAGACCGAGAAAGGACGGAACCCGACACTTCAAAAAGGACCCCTCCCCAATCAGACATGGTGCCTCGTGCTGACGGCAGGCCGCCCCTTTTCAGCCTGAAACCCGGCGACCGCCTCTCACATGGCAAAAATCTGATCCATGCGGCTGGTGAGCATTTTGAGGCCGTTGGGGTTGATGCCACCGCGCTGCTCAGAGATGGCCCAGCCGCTGTAGCCAGCTTCATCCAGGGCTTTCATGATGGCGGGCCAGTTGTTGGTGCCCTCGGTAAGATCCACGTCGAAGCCTTTGTACAAGCCTTCCTCCTTCATCTTCTTGGTATCGTATTCCTTCACGTGGATTCGATTGATGCGTTTGCCCAGCACCTTGATCCACTGCTCCGCCCAGCCAAAACGACCCACATTGCCGATGTCGAAGTGCCAGCCGACGACATTCGAAGGCTCGCCAATTTCATCAAGAAAGCGCACAGCCTCGAGGGGCGAGAGGATGAAGTTGTTCCAGACATTTTCGATGGAGATGGCCACGCCGAGCTCTTTCGCGAGCGGCACCGCCTTCTTGATCTGGGTGATGGAGCGTTCCCAGGCCACGTCGTAGCTGACTTCTTCATTGCAGACGCCGGGTACGACGAGGATGGAATTGGTGCCGTAGGCCTTGGCATCGCGCAGCGTCTGCAGCACTCCTTGCAGGCCCTCCTCACGGATTTTTTCATCGGGATGCGTGAGCGTTTGCTTCCAATGCGTGTGGCAGCACACGCTCGCGGCCTGGAGCCCGGTTTTGCCGAGGACGTCGAGCACCTCCTGCTGGTTCATGCCGCCCTGTGCTTCGACACCTTCGTACCCGGCGTCTTTCGCAGCCTGAAGGCGCTCCAAGAGCGTGCCTCTCATGCCAAGGGTGCCGAGCATGATGGCCTTCTTGAGCTGGCGTGGCTTCGGAGCGGCCTGGGCCAGGCTGGACACGGCGATTCCAGACAGCGTGGCGAGAGTGGCGGAGTGAAGGAAGGAGCGGCGGCTGATCATGGCGGGAATGGAATGAGGATGCAGGATCTTTTACCACGATTCAAACGGGTCGAGTCTTGTTTTCCCACGGAAAAGCCGGGGCGGATGGGCTGCGGAGTCATCGGAGGGACAAAAAGGGCCGAAAAGCAGTCCTAAACGGGCGAACAACCGTGATACCAAGCGACGTATTGTCTCGCTCCTCCATGATCTCTCCACCTCGCTCCGCCAATTTCATGCTGCGCCTCCTCCTCGTACTGTTCTCTTTTGCCAGTCTGGCAAGCGCTGCGCCGCTGGTTTTTGAAGGCACGGACGGGCCGGGCAAGGGCAAGCATATTGTCTTCTTGGCCGGCGATCATGAATACCGTTCCGAGGAATCTCTCCCCGCGCTGGCGCGCATCCTGGCGAAGCACCATGGCTTTAAGTGCACCGTGCTTTTCGACATCGACGCCCAGGGCGACATCGTGGCGGGCGAGGTGCCGAACATTCCCGGGATGGAGGCGCTGGATACGGCAGACCTCGCGGTAGTATTCCTGCGGTTCCAGAACCTGCCCGCGGATCAGATGAAGCATCTTGATGCCTACCTGAACCGTGGTGGTCCGGTGGTCGGCTTGCGTACGGCGACACACGGTTTCAAGATCCCGAAGGACGGCCCCTTTGCGAAGTACTCCTTTGACTACAAGGGCACCGATTACGAACTGGGCTTCGGGCATCAGGTGCTGGGCCAGACTTGGGTGGGGCACTACGGTACCAATCACAAGCAGAGCACGCGCATTGCCATCGTGCCAGACAAGGCCTCGCATCCCATCCTGCGTGGCGTGAAGGACATCTGGGTGCAGGCCGGCGGTTATGTGGGCAAGCCCACGAGCGGCGAGATTCTCACCAAGGCGCAGCCGCTCAACGGCATGACACCTGACTCGCCCGCGGATGCGACGAAGCCCCCGATGCCGAGCGAGTGGACACGTACGTACAAGTCGGCGTCGGGCAAAGAGGGCCGCGTCTTCACCACGCTCTACGGCACTTCCGAAGACATCACGAACGAGGGCTACCGCCGCCTTGTCTTGAACGGCATTTTCTGGACGCTCGGTCTGGAGGACAAGATCAAGTCTGATCTCAATATCGCTCTCGTGGGCCCCTTTGAGCCCAACACCTTCGGCGGCGGCGCGTATGCCCGCGGCATCAAGCCGGGGATGTATGCCGGCTACGACAGCCAGATCCCCGCAAACCACAATACGAAGGCGCCTGCCAAGCCCAAGGTCGCGGAAAAGAGCGAGCCCGCCAGGCCGGCGCCAGCAGTTGCGGCTCCTGCGCCGCTCGTAACCGGCAAGCCTGCACGCTTTGTCCGCATCGAGATTCCCGGGGAGCGCGAAACTCTCACGCTGGCCGAAGTAGAAGTCATCGTGGGTGGAAAGAACATCGCGCCCACCGGCAAGGCCACGCAATCCAGTGAGAGCAACGGCGGCGCGCCCGTACGTGCGGTGGATGGTAAGAAGAGCCCGGACTGGGGCAAGGGTGGCCAGACACACACGCAGGAGAACAAGCCCAATCCCTGGTGGGAACTCGACCTCGGCAAGGCGGTGGATATTGAGAAGGTCGGCATCTGGAATCGCGAAGGATTCACGGGTCGTCTCGATGCTTTCACCCTGCGGCTGCTTGATGCGGATCGGAAGGATGTCTTCGTGGCTACGAAAATCGAAGCTCCGGATTCGATGACCATCGACATCAAGGACAAAGGCAAACTCACGTACCTCACCTTTGATGGCAAGCCGGGCAAGCCAGCCTCGAAGGCTGGAAGGTCTGGCAGCGGTGCGCCCAAGCCATCCGGCCCGCCGGAGCCGCCGCTCGCGGAGGTGCCCGCTGGATACAAGGATCCGCTGCCCTTCACGTTTGGCAAAGGCGATGTCGTCGCCATTCTCGGCAACGGCCTGCCCGAACGCATGCAGCATGATGGCTGGATGGAAACGGTTTTGCAGAGCCAGCTTTCCGATCAGCAGGTGCGCTTCCGCAACATGTCCACCAGCGGCGACCGTCCAAATTCGTATCCGCGCAGCCCCGGCCAAATCTCCATGGCCGTTTATCTGCAGCATGTGAAGGCAGATGTGGTGTTCGGTTTCTTCGGCTACAACGAGTCGTACGACAACAAGCCGGAGGAGTACAAGGCGCAGCTTCTTGAGTTCGTGAAGAAGACGCGCGGCACGAAGCCGAACGGCAAGTCCTTCCCGCGCATCGTGCTCTTCAGCCCCATCGCGCATGAGGACACGCGCAATCCGAATGTCCCCGATGGCAAGGCGCACAATGTGCAGCTCGAAGCTTATACAAAGGCGACGAAAGCAGCGGCCGAGGAAGCAGGCGTGGCATTTGTTGATCTGTATCATCCCTCGCTGGAACTCTTCAAGGCCGCGAAGGAACCGCTTACGATCAATGGCGTGCACCTTACCGATGAAGGCAATCGCCAGCTCGCGGAAGTGATTGGCGCTGCCTTGCTCGGCAAGCCGGTGAGTGCGTCAGCTTCTTCGGAGGCGGTGCGTGAGGCCGTGCTCGATAAGAGTTACCATTGGTACCAGCGCTACCACGCCTCGGATGGCAATGACGTGTGGGGCAGCCGTTCCACGCTGGCTTTCGTGGATGGCCAGACCAACGGCGTGGTGTTGCAGCACGAGCTCTCCATGCTCGATGTCATGACCGCAAACCGCGATGAGCGCGTGTGGGCGCGCATCAAGGGCGGAGACAAGAAGATTGATGACAGCAA
>JAEYUU010000546.1 GCA_023429545.1 Verrucomicrobiota bacterium | reverse complement strand
ACTCCCTCTACTGGATGAGCCGCTACATCGAACGTGCGGAGAACATTGCCCGCCTGCTGGATGTGAACCTGCAGCTCATGCTGGACTTCGGCCAACTCGATGACCAGCAGCTCAAGGAACACTGGCTGCCCATCCTGCGCTCAGCCGGGGATGAGGAGACCTTCTTCAATCACTACACCACGGCAGACAGCCAGAGTGTGACCGAGTTCATGACCTTCTCCCTGGAGAATCCGAACTCAGTCATGTCCTGCCTGCTCGCTGCGCGTGAGAACGCCCGCCAGATCCGCGACCAGATCTCCCGGGAAATGTTCGAGGCGCTCAATGAGTGCCACCTCTTCCTGAAGTCCAAGAACGCGCGCGAGCTGTGGGACGGCGGTGCGCATGACTTCTATGAGCAGATCAAGAAGTACTCCCACCTCTTCCAGGGGCTGACGAGTTCGACCTTTTCCCGCGATGAAGGTTATGAGTTCATCCAGTTCGGCAAATTTGTGGAGCGCGCGGACAAGACGGCCCGCATCCTGGATCTGAAGTACCACATCCTCCTTCCCAGCCTTGCCGATGTGGGCGGCGCCGTGGACACCGCCCAGTGGCAGGCACTGCTGCGCTCCGTGAGCGCGCTCGAGGCCTACCGCCGCTCTCACGTGGTGGACATCGCCCCGTGGAAGGTGGCGGAGTTTCTTCTGTTTTCAGAAACCTTCCCCCGCTCAGTGCGCTACTGCCTGGAGCAGGTGGACCGGTACCTGCACCTCCTGGCCAACACGGGACACGGGGAATACCGCAGCCAGCGGGAACGCGCCTTCGGCAAACTGCTCTATGAAATGAAGTTCCGCACCATGGAGGAGGTCATCCGGCAGGGCTTGCATGAGTACCTGGAGGAAGTGCGCAAGACGCTCGACAGCATTGATGACTTCATCTACGAAACATTCATGTATCATCCGCCCACGGACATGGAAGCTGAGATCCGCCTGCACCAGCAGGAGATGCAGCAGCAACAGCAGAGTCAGGGATGAGCACCTCTCATGACGGTGCTCCAGTTTCGCCAGAATGGACCGAGCCTCTCACGCTGGAGGTGCGTCACCTCACGCGATTCACCTATCACGACTCCGTGTGGGACAGTTTCAATGAGGCACGCCTCCAGCCGGTAACGGACACGGCGCAGATCTGCCGGCGCTTTTTTCTCCATATCGAACCCGGCGCCGAGGTGCGGGATTACCCGGACTTCTTTTCGAACTGCGTGCACTACTTCGATGTGAAGCGCCCGCATGAGCAGCTCAGCGTGGAAGCCGTGTCCCATGTGGAAACACACGCGGACACACGCGGACCAGTTCCAGAGTCAAATCCGCCGGGGGGCTTGAAGGACTCCACCATCATGGAGAGCTACTTTGACTTTCTTCACGATTCCCAGTTCGTCTCTCTGGAAGCGGAGATCTGGCGTGAGGCGCTGGATACCCTTCCGAATGGCGTCTCGGACCTGTGGGAGGACACGCTTACCGTGGGACACCGGGTGTACAGCACCTTCACCTACACGCCTGCCGCCACGACCGTGAACACGCGGCCCACGGAGGTGGTGAAGCTCCGCCAGGGCGTGTGCCAGGATTTCGCGCATGTCATGCTGGGCATCCTCCGCACCCACGGCATCCCCGCCAGGTATGTGAGCGGTTATTTCTACAACACGGACCGGCTGCCCGATGAAATCGAAGCCAGCCACGCCTGGGTGGAAGTGTACCTCCCAGGCTACGGATGGAAAGGATTCGATCCCACGCACAACCGCGTACCAGATACAAGGTACGTGAAGCTCGCGGTGGGGAGGGATTATGCGGACATCCGCCCGCTCAGCGGAACCTTCCGCGGCCGCGGCACCCGTGAAATGGCAGTCGACGTTCGCGTGCGACGGAACGAGCAGCCCTCGCCGTAGCGCGAAAGAACCCGACCATCCTTGGAAGCCGCTTATTCCTGGGGCAATTCCAGCACCACCCGGAACCCGACGTTCGCCTTCTTTGCATCCACAGGGAGATGCTGTCTTGCGGAAGTCAGCAAGGTCTCCGGCGAGAAACTCAGCCACGAAGAGCCGCGCACGACTTTCTCGTTCGGGATGTCGGGCCAGGCGTCCGCGCACCATTCCGAGACATTGCCCGCCAGATCGTAGAGGTGCAGACTGTTGGGTGAGAAGCTCCCCACCGGGGCGGTGTACGTATGAATGTCCTGATACCCGGACATCCGGGCAGTGTCGAGATTGGCGCTCAGCTTGGGCGGCACCGCCTCCCGCCCCCATGGGTAGTCCGTCTTGTTGCCAAGGTGCCGTGCCGCCGGGGTATCCCCGCCTTCCGTCACAAGGCCCGCGGCGCGGCTCCACTCCTGATCGGAGGGCAGCCGATACCTGGCACCCTCAGGAATAAGCTTGGCAGCACGATCCTTCGCTGTCAGCCACTCACAGAAGCTGTTCGCTTCCTCCCAGCTCACATTCACGATGGGATGCGTCTCACTGATGGCAAAAGTCGGACGGTCCCGCCATGGCTTGCCCGCCGCTTCATAGTCCTGCACACGCACTTCATGCTCTCCTATGAGGTTTCGCCCCCCCTCCTCGAGTGGTCGTAGTG
>JAEYUU010000357.1 GCA_023429545.1 Verrucomicrobiota bacterium | reverse complement strand
GTTGATGACGCCCATCTGGCCGAAGATCACAGCCAGGCCGAGGCCCATGAGAAGCAGCACGCTGAACAGGCTGATGCCTGCGAAGCCCTGCATAAGAAAGATGTTCTGGAGGTCTTCCCAACTGTATTCCATGACGGGTGTGGTGGGGGTGGCGGGTGAAAGCGGAACGGAAAAGTGAGCGCTCGTGCGGAGCGAGGTGAACTGCCTGCCTTTGTCAGCTTGCCATTGGTCCTCCCACCCCTCCCGCGAGCGCAGCTCATTTCAGCCGGTTGGCCACGTCGCGGGAGCGGAAGGGGGAATTTTTGCGATGGGTTTATAGATAACCCTTGGGGAACGGATCGGGCTCGATCAGCTCGGATTCGTAGAGGACTTTCGCCTGGCCATCCGCGCCCCACTGACCGATGCGGAGCTTGCTCCACAGGTGGTGGTTCGGGTGAATTTTCACATAGCCTTCAGGGGCCGTGGTGAGCTCGATGCCGGGCGAGGCCGCCGCGATCTTGTCGATGTCAAAGCTGCCCGCCTTTTCCACTGCGGCCTTCCACAGCCACGGTCCGAGGTAGCCGGCCTGGGTCACGTCGCCGATCACGCTGCTGGCACCGTACTTGTCCTTGAACGCCTTGACGAAGGCCTTGTTGTTCTCGTTGTCGAGGCTCTGGAAGTACTTCATCGCCGAGTAGAAGCCCTCGAGGTTTTCACCACCGATGCCGAGCACTTCGTCCTCTGTCACCGAGATGGTGAGGAGTGTCTGCTTGGCGCTGGTGATGCCCGCGGCCTTGAGCTGCTTGTAGAAGGACACGTTCGAGCCACCCACAACGATGGCGTAGATCACATCCGGCTTCTTCAACTTGATCTTGTTGATCAAGGATCCGAACTGGGTGTGACCGAGCGCGTAGTACTCCTCGCCCACGACCGTGCCCTTGATCACGTTCTCAATGTGCTTGCGGGCGATCTTGTTGGAGGTACGGGGCCAGATGTAGTCCGAGCCAATCAGGTAGAAGGTCTTGGCCTTCTTCTCCTTCACGATCCAGTCCAGTCCCGCGATGATCTGCTGCGTGGCTTCCTGGCCGGTGTAGATCACGTTCTTGGACTGCTCCAGGCCTTCATAGAAGGTCGGGTAGTAGAGCATGCCATTCTCCTTTTCGAAGACTGGCAGCACCGCCTTGCGTGACGCGGAGGTCCAGCAGCCGAATACCGTGCCGACCTTGTCATTCACGAGGAGCTTCTTGGCCTTCTCCGCGAAGGTGGGCCAGTCACTGGCGCCGTCCTCCTTGATGACTTTGATCTGCCGGCCCAGCACGCCGCCCGCCGCATTGATCTGATCGATGGCGAGCTGCTCGGCCTGGATGGAACCTGTCTCGCTGATGGCCATCGTTCCCGTGGCGGAGTGTAGCTGGCCCACAGTCACCGTATCATCCGTCACCGCAAGACCAGTGGTGTTCACTTCAGAAGTCGGTGGCTTGGCCTGGGCCGTAAGCCCTGTGATGGCAAGCAGCGCGGCCATGGTGCGCAGCTTGCTTTTGAATAGGGGAGCTCGTTTTTTCATTTGTGGTTCTGTGATGACGGTTGGCGGTGGTCACCAGCGCTCCGATCATTCGTGTGCTGGCGGCAACTCCCGGCTCCTCCCAGCGTGGCTGAACAGGACGAATGGAATTGCGATGACAGCTAAAGCACCGCCCGTGCCGCCGGTGTGCCAGGCGGACCGCGTCATGCTGAAAAGAATTCAGCGTGCGTTTTACCCTGTGTTGCGAGCCCGCCTGATGCGGAAAATGAAGTGATTCCCTGTGCGCCCACGGAATGAATCATGCTTTGAGATGGCATGCATGACTCACCCGGCCCTGTCACCTCCCGCGCGGGTGGAGAATTCAAGATGAATTTTCGGATTGATGATCACTCCCGCCAGCCCTGCATTCATTCCCGCCGAATCCGGAGCCATTGATTCCAGGCGTCTCCAGGTATTTCTGGCGGCCGCGCAGACGTCCAGTTTCGCTGCAGCGGCAGAACGGCTGAGCCTCACGCCTTCCGCAGTGAGTCATGCCATCAAGGCGCTCGAAGAGGAATTCGACTGCAATCTCTTCAAGCGTCACGGCCCTCGCGTCACCCTCACTCGCGCTGGCATCCGGTTGATGCCGCTGGCCGAGGAGCTTCTCACCCGCATGGCACGTCTTCGTCAGGAAGTGGCCACCATCCAGGGAAATCCCAGATCGCTGCGCGTGATGATGCCGGAGTGCATCGCATCATCCATGCTTTCCAAGGTGCTGCCGGACTTCATGGAGTGTTTTCCCCTTGCCCTCTTCGAAATGATCCCCGGTGACACCGATGATGACAGCGCCGTGGAGGCACTTCTCTCCGGCGAGCTCGATCTGCTCATCTCTCATGGAGCGAAGGGAGGGCGCGACGTCGTGCGCCGCGATCTGTTTCACGAGCAGCTTTCACTCTATGTGGCGCCGTTCCATTCGCTGGCGCGGAAGGCATCTTTTGATGTCGCGGCACTGGAGCATCATCCGCTGGCCGTCGCGAGCGGCGGGCTCAAACGGCTGGCGAAAGAGCGGCTGTTCGGTGGAGAATCCGGCAAGGCACGCCTCTGGCAGACGCCCAGTGTCGAGAGTGTCCGTGAACTTGCGCGCGTGGGTCAGGCCGTGGCGCTGCTGCCCCATCGGCTGGCCTCACGTTCGGTGAGCCAGGGACATCTGGTGCCGCTGCGCCTCACCGGCAGCACTCTTCAATGGACGTGTGCCATGCACTGGTCCGGAAGGGTTGAGCTGAGCTGGGCTGCTGAGGTTTTCGTCAGACTCGTTGCGATGGTGGCTCAGGAGGAGGATGAAGCCGTGGCCTCATAGGGGGCACGCTCCGGTGCCAGAGCCGCCGCGA
>JAEYUU010000326.1 GCA_023429545.1 Verrucomicrobiota bacterium | reverse complement strand
GAACCACTCGGCTCGCAGATCGGCGGCAGCGTCGTCGATCCCTTCCGGATGGAGCTGCTCATCAAGCCATGCATCACGGCCCATCTCCTTCACCCGCGCCAGGTCACCGGGCCACGGGCCGTACCCGGCGCGTGAGAGCAGGTGGAAGTCCGGATCGATCTCCGCGCTTTGCGCCGGCGTCAGGTTCGGGGGAATGGACTGGCCCATTCGCTCGCCGAAGAACGCCGTAGTGCGCTCGCAGCCGGTGAGGGCCGCGGCTGTTCCGGCCAGCGTCGCCTTGAAGAGTGAGCGACGTGACGTGATCGATGTGCCGTCTGGTGACATGGCTGCAGGCGCAGAGGAGTGCTCAGGCGAGAGCCTGGGGCAAGGGGGGCGCGTTGGCGGGAAGAGGCTCGGCGGGCAAAGGCGATGCCGTCGCCATAGGTGCCGGAGCCGCAACCTCGCTCGCGCCTTGAGTTTCCACTTGGGGTACGCGCAGGAACCACATCCGCACCCGGATGCCCAGGCCGATGGTCAACAGTACTGCAAAGAGCACATACCAGCCGATGAAGGGAATGGCCAGCACGCCTGCCACTACGAGACCACCGCGCCATAGGGCGCGCCAGGCATCATCGCCGGTGCATCCCGGCCACAGCCGTGATCCAATGTGCAGTGCCAGGCCCGTGAGGCCTGCCAGTCCCCAAATCGCCACCAGACTGGCGATTGCGACGCCTATGAGCCCGCCTACCTGGCCACGTTTGCCTGCGACTGTGAGGATGGTCACCGCGAGGGCAAATACCGGGATGCCGATGAGAAAGTTCACGAGCAAGCCCTTCGATGCAGCAGCGCGGGACTTGTCAGTCATCACGGGCCACATCCCGCGGGAGAAGAGCCAGAACGCCGGAAGTCCAAAGAGGACCCCAAGCCCGATGAGAAGGTAGAAGAACTGTTGGGAGAAGAGCATCGCGGTAAAGGGTGTCTCGTTGCAGGGTGTGACGCTGTACGGACGGGACGGTTACAGCGGGCTGGTTGTTTCATGGTTGTCCGTACACCCCGTGTGCGGACCAGTGTGCTGGCTGCTCTCGGGCAAGAAAAAGCCAGGCACCGGTACCGGTGTCTGGCTTTCAGAAGTTGTTGATGGGGAACGCTGGTTACACCACATCCAAGTCCGTCACCGCACCCTGGCTGGCGCTCTTCACGGTGGCGGCGTACTTCGCCAGCACACCGCGGGTGTAGCGGGGCTTTGGCTGCTTCCACGCCTTGAGGCGGGCCTTGAGTTCCTTGGCAGAGATGCCGAGGGTGATCTCACGCTTTTGCGCATCGATGGTGATGGGGTCGCCATTCTTCACCACGGCGATGGGGCCGCCCACATAGGCCTCGGGAGTCACGTGACCCACCACGAAGCCGTGGCTGCCGCCGCTGAAACGACCGTCGGTGATGAGCGCCACGTCCTTGCCGAGGCCCTTGCCCATGATGGCGCTGGTGGGAGAGAGCATCTCGCGCATGCCGGGGCCGCCCTGGGGTCCTTCCATGCGGATGACGATCACGTGACCCTTCTTCACCTTGTCATTGAGGATGGCCTGGAGTGCCTTCTCCTCGCTCTCGAACACGATGGCCTTGCCAGAGAAGGTGAGACCTTCCTTGCCGCTGATCTTGCCCACGGCGCCTTCAGCGCAAAGGTTTCCACGGAAGATGACGAGGTGGCTGTCCTTCTTGAGCGGCTTGTCGAGCGGCTGCACGATGGTCTGATCCTTCGGGTAGACGATCTTGGACTTTTTCAGGTTCTCCTTCATGGAGCGTCCCGTCACCGTGAGGCAGTCGCCGTGCATGAGACCTTCTTCCACGAGGATGCGCATGAGAGGCACCGTGCCGCCGATCTTCACGAGGTCGTTCATGAAGTATTTGCCGCTCGGCTTCAGGTCCGCGAGCACCGGCGTCTTCTTGCCGATGCGGGTGAAGTCATCAATCGTGAGCTTCACGCCAGCGCTATGGGCCATGGCGATGAGGTGCAGCACGGCGTTGGTGGAGCCGCCGAGCGTGATGATGAGGGTGATGGCGTTCTCGAAGGCTTCCTTCGTAAGGATGTCACGTGGGGTGATGCCCAGCTTGATCATGTTCAGCACGGCGACGCCGGCGTCGAAGCAGTCGCGCATCTTGTCATCGCCCACGGCGGACTGGGCGCCACTGTTGGGCAGGCTCATGCCGAGCGCTTCGATAGCGCTGGCCATGGTGTTCGCGGTGTACATGCCCCCGCAGGAGCCTTCACCCGGAATGGAGTGCTCTTCGATATCGACCAGCTGCTTGTTATTGATCTGGCAGTTGGCGTGCTTGCCCACCGCTTCGAAGACGGTCACGATGTCCGCATCCTTCTTCTCAGGACCCACGCAGCCGGGAAGGATGGTGCCGCCATAGACGAAGACGCTGGGGCGGTTCAGGCGCGCCATGGCCATGATGCAGCCCGGCATGTTCTTGTCGCAGCCGCCGATGGCCACATAGCCGTCCATGCCTTCGCAGCCCACCACGGTCTCGATGGAGTCAGCGATCACTTCGCGGGACACGAGGGAGTATTTCATGCCCTCCGTGCCCATGCTGATGCCATCCGAGATGGTGATGGTGTTGAAGATCATCGACTTCCCGCCGGCGGCATCGATGCCCTTCGCGGTTTCCTTCGCAAGGCGGTCGATGTGCATGTTGCAGGGCGTCACCATGCTCCAGGTGGACGCCACGCCGATGAGTGACTTCTTGAAATCCGCCCGGCTGAATCCGACTGCGTGCAGCATGGCACGGCTCGGGGCGCGTTCGACACCATCCACCACAATGGCGGAGTGCTTGCGGTGCAGGTCGGACTTGGCGGCGGATTTGGTTCGGGCTGACATGGGGAATGGGTGGTGAGCGTGAGCAGGGCGGGTAAGATGGGGCGAATCGCCCGGCGTGCAAGCACTCGCGAGGCGGGACTGAAGGCGTTGTTTACCCTGTGCCTCCTCAAGATACAGGATTCTGCTGTCCCGAGGCCATCGCGTGTTTGCGAAATCGCCGTGCGGTGTGAGAAGGCAAGAATTTCTGCCGTTTGGTCCATCCATGAAGCGCCTCTTCCTCTCCGCCTCAGTCATCGCCGCGGGTTGTTGTATTGTCGCTGGTGCGGTGGCCCAGCAAACGCCGTGCCAAAAGAAGGACACCACCCTGCTGCCCCCGAAGAATCTGAGGACGAAACTTCCACCGGGGTACTCGATTCCCATCGTGGACATCAGCGGGGAAAAGGAGCGGCAGGTGGTCGTGGACAAGGAACCGGGGCAGTATCTGGGCCATCCCACTACACTTCTGCTGGAGGACAATAAGACCATGCTTATTGTGTACCCCAAGGGGCACGGACGTGGCGCCATCGTGTACAAGCGCAGCACGGATGGCGGCCGGACCTGGAGCGAACGCCTGCCCACGCCGAAGAACTGGGAAACTTCGCTGGAGGTGCCCACCCTGCAC
>JAEYUU010000293.1 GCA_023429545.1 Verrucomicrobiota bacterium | reverse complement strand
TGTTTTCACAGACCAGCTTCATGTATTCGTCGAGGAAGATGGTGGCGAATTCCAAGGTGTCCCTCTTTGCCTCTTCTGTTTGCATGGCAAGGCCGGTGTTCTTCAGCGACTCAAAGGATGCCGCGCTCGTCTGCCATGCCGTGTTGAAGGCTGCTATGGTCCTGTATTTCTCCTCCAGCCACTGCACGAGCCGGCGCTTGCACGCGTGACTTCCATCCAAGGTGGGCACGATGTGCGGAATCTGCTCGTAGATGGGCTCGTTCACAATGTACCAGCCGATGATGAGCGGGTCGCTGGCCTTGTCCGGCAGCACGCTGGCCAGGTTTTTCTCGACGAGGGTACGCGTCTTCTCATCGAACGGATCAAAGGTCTCGTGAATGCCCGCCACGCGCGGGATGCCCTCCCAAAAGTTGAGCGGCAGATGCGAAACCGTCGGGAACTGCATCGCCTTCCTCGCCTGTTCACCGCTGGAGGAGAACGCACCCACGGAGGTGAAGCCCCACTTCCGCATACGCTCAATCATGCGTGCGGTGTAGCTTTCGATGTCATAGGGTTGTCCGTACTTGCGGATTTGATTCGCGAGGTGAAACGAGACGATGGTGCCGCCGCTGTCCGGTCGGAACACGGAGGCAAATTCGCCCTGCGGCGACGGCAGCCATTCGTAGGCAGTCTCCCGCCCCTTCACCAGCGTGTAGTCGTCATTCGGATTCACCCCGCAAAGCCCGAGATGGAAGAAGGCATTTCCCGCGGGATCCACGAGCACCCAGCGCTCGCCCTTCTTCTCCACGTGGAAGAAGCCGGTGGCCCTGAGGCCCAGCTTCTCCTTGCTGCCGGGGAGTCCACCAAAGGCATCACGCGTTGGGGGTTGCAGGCTGTCGTAGTAGGTTTTCTCGGCGGCGAGATCGCTCTTGAGATCCTCGATGCTCTTCACCTTCTCCGGCCACTCCTCGCGCGTGCTCTGACCGAAGGAATCCACCAGCGGCTTTGCTTTTGCGCCTCCCACAGGGACTGCATCCGAGATAATGAGGGTCACCTTGCTACGGTTCACATCATACGGTGTCACGGTCTTGAAGTGGAAGATGGGCCAGTTCCATTCGCGATTGTCCGTGAGCTGGAGGAAGGAGAACTCAGGCGTGGCGATGGTCAGCATCTTGCCTTCATAGTTCGTGAGGTTCAGCGACGGCGCATGACCCTGGTAGAGATGCGGACTGGCGGGCTTGGCCTTGGGGAAATCACCGCTCTTGTCAGCCAGCTTCCACGAACCACCCTGGTTGTAGGCGATGGGGATCTGCATCTGCAGCTCAAAGTGCTTCACGTCCCCAGGAATGTTGGTGAAGGCCACGGTCACCTGTCCCGCTTCGCCCACGGCAAGGTCAGCTTGGGCTCCGTCTTCATATTTGATGGTCGCCGACTTCCCCGCTGCCCTCCGCTCCACCAGCTTGTGCACCGGCTTCTGCTGCGCATCGGAAAATGCAGGATATTCGATGACGAACTTTCCCAGGCTGCCCGCGTCCACTTCCAGACCATCATGCACGAAGCTGAGGTTCGCGGCGTTCAGGGGAACCTGGGCGGCGAAAGCGCCGAGGAGGGCCAATAAGGACAGGAACTTCATGGGAGGTTAGACTTGGGGAGAAGGGATTAATCCTGGAAGACGCGCCAGCGACGCAGTGTCACGGGCACCTTGAACCAATAGTTGGTGTCTCGTTTTCCATTCGCAGAAATGACGGCGCCGGCATTTGGGTCCGCCTGAACCCAAACATCGTTGCCGCGATAGGCCAGCATGTGCATGCCATCCGCCGTGATTGCAAGGTCTCCGGCGGTGAGACCGCTGGTGTCGAGTTCCTTGATGGTTCCCTCGATATGGAGCGGCAAGGTGTACTCCTGATAGCCTTCCGAGAGGGCCCTCGCGCTGGCATCAAACCACCAGTGCGCAAGATACATGCGCAACGCAACTCCATCAAAGTGCCTCAACCCTTCACTCAGCAATGCGTCACGCAGCGCACGACGAGGAAGTCCAGAGCAGTCGATACCACGGCTGCTCTCACCACCCCAATGGTACGGTGTGCCTTCATAGGAAATCATTTTCGCCATGTAAGCTGCACGCAGATGGCTCCTGTCCACTTTGCCCGGCAGAATCAACAGCAGCGCGAGGAGGATCGGCATGCTGACCAACGCTCCGCGTAAGAGTTTGCGTGGCCAGGCCAGGATGAGAAGCCCCAACCAAGTGACACCTGTTGATGCCAGCAGTGCCAGACACAGCAGCTTGCTGTGCTCAGGATTGAATAGGAGCACACCAATGCCAATGAAGCCTCCGGTGGTCCAAATCACCACCAGCCTCCGAAGGGGAGAGTGCGTATCCGGGGCGGCATCCTTCATGGGCGGATTGGGAAAGATGCTTCCCCATGATGGGATCTGCCGACGTATGACTTCGTCCTCACTCAAAGGCCGCCTTCAGCACCGTGGGATTGATCTTTTTCCCGCCATCGAACGGGAAACCGCCATGCTGCACCATGAGAATGACGACCAGTCCACGCACCGGATCCACCCACATCTGCGTGGCGTGTGCGCCGCCGTGGCCATAGCCGCCGATTCCCAAGCCTTCGTCCCCACCCTCCTTGGTGGTGATCTTCAGGCAGAAGCCGTAGTCCGCGAGCTGGTCCTTCGATTTGGCTTCGCCAGACTGCACCGTGGTCATCTGCTTCACCGCTTCCTCGCTCAGGATGCGTTTGCCGTCCAGCTTGCCTTTGTTCAGCAGCATGCGGCAGAATCTGGACACATCCATGGCCGTGGAAAAGTAGCCGCCTGCGGGCATGCACTGGCGCTTGGGATTGGTGAGGGGATAGGTGAGCTGGGAGATTTGAAATTCTTCCAAGCCGTCTTTTGTCTCATTGGGGCGGTAGGATTTCGCGAGGCGCGCGACCTGCTTTTCATCCGGCCAGAAGGTCGTGTCGGTCATGCCCAGCGGCTTCAGCAGGCGCTCATCCATGAACTCCTCGTACTTCATGCCGCTCACGATTTCGATGATCATTCCCGCGGTGTTCGTGCCCGCATTGCTGTACTGATAGGCAGCGCCGGGTTCCGTCTGCAGCGGCGTCACCGCATAGCTCACCGTGCGCTCGCGCAGGGTGTAGATATCCATCACAGGCTGCTCAATGGATGACTTAAAGGGCAGGCCGCTCGTGTGCGAGAGGATATGCCGCACGGTGATGGGTTGCTGCGGCTTCTTCAGCTCGAAGCGCCCGTCTTCACCCTCTACTGCCAGCATCTGCCCGGCATATTCAGGAAGATATTTCTCCACGGGGTCGTCAAGCTTCACCTTGCCCTCGTCCACCAGGATCATCAGGCCGGCCGCAGTCATGGCCTTGGACATGGAGGCAATCCAGAAGACGCTGTCTGTCTGCATCACTTTCTTTTTGTCGATGTCAGCCCATCCCACGGCCTCCATGCTGAGCACCTTGTCCTTGTTCGCCACGAGGGTGACCGCGCCCGCGAGGGTGTTCTGTCCCACAAAGGGCTGTAGCGCGGCGGCGATGCGCCCGGGCTTGTAGTCGGCGGACGCGGGGGAGAGCAGCGCCAGGAGTGCCGCAGTAGCGGCGAAGGCGAAGGAATGGCGGGGAAATGGTTTCATGACGGGAGGAAAAGGGCGGGTTGAACCGCCCCTCCTTTACGCCACAGGCTGCGGAAATCCATCGCCACATCGCGCCTGGATTTCCGCGATGGCCCACTGGGCGTGCTCCGAAATGAGCGGGTGCTCATCTGCCGCCGCCGTTCGCAGTGCAGGCAGATCCTCAGGCGTGCCAATGTTCCCCAGCACCACACACACGTTCCGCAGAAAAGCGGGGCGCTTGATGCGCTTGATGGGCGACTTGCTGAAGAGCGTCCTGAACTGCTCATCCGTGAGCGCGATCATCTCGCGCAATTTCATGGAAAAGACCGCCTCGCGCGCCGCAAAAGTGGCTTCACGGGAGACCTGGGCGAAGCGGTTCCACGGACAGGCATTCAGGCAGTCGTCGCAGCCGTACAGATGATCTCCAATGGCGCGCCGAAACTCCAGGGGGATGCTTCCCTTGCTCTCAATGGTGAGGTAGGAAATGCAGCGGCGCGCATCCATGCGCCGCGGCGCGGTGATGGCGTTTGTGGGACACGCCACCATGCAGCGAGTGCACTTGCCGCAGAAGTCATGCGACGACGGATCGGGCGCCAGTTCCAGGGTAGTGAGGATGTCCGCGAGGAAGAACCACGTGCCCAGGGAGCGATGGATCTGCATGGTGCTTTTGCCATTCCATCCCAGCCCGCTCTCGTTGGCGAAGTCCCGCTCCAGCACCGGCCCCGTGTCCACGTAGTAGCGCTGGGTGCCGCCGCGTGAGATGAGGAAGGCATCCACCTCGCGAAGCTTCTTCTCAATCAGGTCGTGGTAATCGTCATTCCACGCATAGCGTGCGATGCGGCCCTCCAGCTCTCCGGGTTGCTCCTCGCCCTGGAAATAGTTCATGGCGAACATGATCACCGACTGCGCTCCCGGCAGCACCACCCGGGGATCACTGCGGCGATCCAGATTCCGCGCCATCCACGCCATGTCACCATACTTGCCTTCCGCCACCCATTGCTCGTACAACGCACGATGCGCAGCGGGCAGCGCGGGCGCGATGCGGCAGTCACTGAAGCCGAGCTGTGCGGCCAGCGATTGCAGATCGGCCTTGAGGGATGCACTCACGAGCGCTGATGGGCTGAACAAATTGCATGTGCGCCACCTAAGTCGGCGCGGCTTGCTTCACGGTTTCGCCTTGCTGAAATGCACGCGCGCCGTCTCCGCCACTCCATAGGCTACGTCCTGCGGGGAGAAGTCGTCCGTGTTGATTTTCATGTCACTGGCCTTCTCATAAAGCGGGCTTCGCCCTTCGTGCAGCCGGCGCAAGGTGCCGGCAGGATCTGGATTCTTCAGCAGAGGGCGATCATGGCTGTGCGCCGTACGGCGGTGCAGCACATTGGGGTCGGCATTCAGCCACACGACAAAGCCGAGTTGCTTGAGCAGGGCCAGATTCTCCGGACGCGTCACGATGCCACCGCCCGTGGCGATCACCATGCCGTCGCGTCCCACCAGCGAACGCAGCGCCGCTGTTTCCCGCAC
>JAEYUU010000266.1 GCA_023429545.1 Verrucomicrobiota bacterium | reverse complement strand
TTCATACGCTGGCACAGCTTCAGGGAACTTTCTAACTGGATTGCATACCGGGAGTGCCGGGTCACCCCCTGCTGCACACACCTTCCACCCCGGTCTCCGGCACCCAGCGGTGCACCACACTATGCGGTGCCAACCACAAAGACCACCAGGCCCCTTTCAGGTTCGTCAGCGACGCAGACTATGAGGGCTGGTTCAATGCCAAAGTCACGGCAGTCGGCAACGCGGCTTCTCCTACCTCCAGTTCTCCTCCGACCAAGTAGCGGTGCTATCCGGGGGATAGCTCCGTCACATTCACCGGTGATGCTGACATGAAGTCAGTATCACCATGAGCCAAAACTTCTCCTCCCCCCGCCTTGCCACCTGTGCGCTTGCGGCGCTGATCGCGTCCTCCGTGACGGCGGCGGATATGGACCACAACGATTTTGTAGCATCGGCGCTGAAGCACTCCCGCGACCTCGCCGCGAAGCATCACCTGGTGGCCCAAGTGACCATCGTCACTCCTGAAGGCCGATCTCTGAAATTCCAGTATGATCTGTATCCGGAGGTGGAGCGTCTCAAGGTCGCTGATGAGCTGGCCTTTGCCAAGAAGCGCGGCAGCGCCTGGCTCATCTCGGATGACTGGGGAAAGACCGGCAAGGAAGTGGATGCCGAAACAGGCCTGGACTACGACACTCTGGTCAGCTTCGTACATGCCCCGCTCAACAGCGCGACGGAATCCCACGATGCCTCACAGGGCGGATCCTTCATGCGACTGCGGCACCATTCCCATGAAGACGGCCGGGAGCGCTTTGTCTTCGAGAACAGCCGCAAGCAGCCCAAGAGCGACCATGTGTGCCCCTGCTTCCTTTTTGAGAGATTCAGGAACAGCGAAGTTCCCCATGCACTGCTTTGCGGCTTCGAGGGCCCTCTATACACAGGGGACAGGATTCTCATGGTCTCCATCAAGTATGACTATAAACTGAGCAATACAGGCAGAACGAAGGTACGGCTCGTGAATGCGAAGGCCGCTGCGGACAAGTCGCTCATGGTGGCAAGTCGTTAGTCGGAACGTACGCCGATCTCTCATTGCATTTTGCCAGTGAGAGGCATGTTCCCTCTTTCATGAAGACCCCGCTCGCCTCGCTCCTCTGCTTCCTCGTCGCCTCCTTCCTCGGCGCTGCAGGTCAGTTTCTTTATCGCGAGGGAGCGAAGCAGGCGACAGGCGGACTAACCAGCTACCTGCTGAATGCACGAATCCTTCTCGGTATAGGGTGCTACATCGGAGTCATGACGCTCTTCGTAGCTGCCTTCAAGCGAGGGGGCTCCCTCACGGTGCTTTATCCCATTTACGCCACGACATTCATCTGGGCAGCGCTCATTGCCATGTCGGTGGACAGTCAACCCATCAAGCTTGTAAATGTGGGTGGCATGGCCCTCTTGGTCGGCGGCATGTATTTGATGGGAAAATGACTTTTTGGTGGACCGATTCCGAAAGGGTTTGGAGCGCGTATGAAGCGCTATTTAGGTTGTATTGAATTTTTTCCTAGACGTCCACCCTAAACCGTGGAAATTATGGAATTTACAACCCAATCCCGTATGTCGCTCATCACCAACACGCAGACGTTTCTCTTTTTGATGGGGTCCCTAAATGACGCCGTCGTTCTGGACGCGGCCATTGAATCCCAACATTTAGAGTTTCAGAAACTCGGAGTGCTTACTTACCTCGGTCGTTTGCAGGAGTCTCCCGAGGAATTCTGCAGCCGCCTTTCTCAAAATAGCGGTGTGGATTGCGAAATCCATTGGATGAGGCTGCCCTATCCTGCGGATCGGCAGCCAGACGCTGTTGCTACCGAAGAACCGACCGAGGCCTCCTCGGACCTAGCTCCCCCGACATTTTTCATCGTGAACAACTGAACTGAGCACAGAGGCGCACGCACCAGGGTGTGTCGCGAAGTGCCAGGCCAGAACGAGCCGTTCCCAATCCTTCCATGATGCGGGCGGGTGATTTTCATGAGAAATCTCGCGCACTTCGGCAATGCGAGCCCGGCGGGAGGGAAGCAAGGTATCGAGAATGTGGGCCACGAACCAGTCTCGTCGGCTGGACGCCCAGTCGGAAATGTCCGTGCAACGCACGTCATGCGCCCACCGCGCGCAGGATGCAAGATTCGCGGCGATGTGAACCGCCAAATCGACAAGCTGGCCGGATGGCAGGCCGTAGGCTGAGGCAAAAGGCGTAATCGGCGCATCTCCTCCTCCACGTTGTAATCCGGATGGCCCATGTTCACGAAACATGGCACGGAGTAGCCCAGGTCCCAAAGCCTGGTGCCCGGAGCAAGCGTGTCAAAATCAATCATGGCGGTGGGACGCCCGTCCACGTACACACAATTCCCCGGAGAAAAATCGTTGTGGCATATGACCTCCGCGCCCCCCGGAAAGAGCGCTGTCGTATCATGAAAGGAGCGCAGGAGTTTCGCGGCGGCGGCGAGATGCTCGTCGGTGTGGTGGAACAGTTCCACTGGCACCGAACCAGGGATGTAGGTGGCGTTTCGCGGCCCTGCTCGTCCATACCCAGAAAGCGGGGCGCGCCATCGAATGCCGACTCTTCCAGGAAATGAAGGAGTAGAGACGCCAGAAGATTGGAATTGGGATTGGCGCGGCGCACAGTGTGCCCGACACGACATACCGCGTGTGTGATGCGGCCACCATGCAGGGGCTCTTCAGGGGGAGAAGTCATGATGTTGGACTGAGCCATCCGACTGCTCTACGCAGGATCATAATGGAGAAAATGGAGAATCGCAAGACCCGGGTCAAGGGAAGTCAGCGAGTCCCTATGACTTCATGAGCAGGTTATAACCGCCATAGGCGACGCCTCCTGCGAGGAGACAGCCAAAAAGAATCACGGAAGCCCGTGCCATCCAGCCGGAACGTCGCCACCACTGGCGGATCCGGGCGAACCATTTGCGCAGTTTTACCTCTGCCCAGTCCAGAAAACGGGCGAGAGTCAGAAACTCGCTGCCAAGCAA
>JAEYUU010000218.1 GCA_023429545.1 Verrucomicrobiota bacterium | reverse complement strand
GGCTGCCGCGCCCCGCCGCTCATCTTGCCCATGTCATGACCCTCGTGAGGGTCTGATCTTTGCACGTGCCCTTTCCCATGCCCGGCATGGGCGTCCTGCGCATGCAGGCTGCTTCTGCAGAGCAGCCTGCCGCCAAGCAGCGCCGCTGCACCTGAGACCAGACCTCGGCGCGTCATACCAGGGATTGCTTTCATCGGTGGGAAAGGATGAGGATGTAGGGTGACTAATGGACATGATCACCACCGCTTCTGGTGGCGCTCGTGGCACTCTTGCCGCCCAAGACGGTTCTGGCGGGTGTGAGGCTTCCGCCTGTGGCCTTTTCAAGCTCGGCGCGCGCCACCCAGTAGTCACGCAGGGCCTCGATCGCCGCACGCTGAGCTTCTATCTCGGCGGACTTCGCCTGTAGAAGCTCGAAGTTGGAGCTCTGCATTGCATTGTATTGCAGGAGCGTTTCCGCGAGGATGCGTTGCCGCTGCGGGAGCAGTGTACCGGAGAGTTGCTGATAGAGCTTTCGTGCAAGCTGAACCCGCTGGAGCGAGGCTCTCACATCACTTCTTACCTCCAACCCCAGCGCCTCGTGGCTGGCCCTCGCCTTTGCCAATTGCGCACTGGATTTCATCATGCGGCCCTGCCCTTGATTGAAGAGGGGCACCTCGACATCGAGGGTCGGCCCTGTCAGCCTCTCGCCGTCCACTTCCCTCTCCGTATTGATTCCGAGATTCAGCGCCGGGAAGTAGCGCATCTTGCGCGTCAAGGAGTGGCCTTTTTCCAGTGCGGCCAACGTCTCCGCTTCGGCCGCCAGATCCTGGCGGTTCGCCATCGCTGCCGCCTCCAGCGCCGCCAGGGACGGCTCCGCTTTAGGCATTGGCGGGAGGCCTTCGGAGAAGCGCCACGCCCTGCCCTCCGCCGTGGTCAGGCCGAGCAGGCGGTTTACCCTCTCCCGCGCCGCTGCGGTCTCCCCTGTGGCCCGGCTGATATCCACGGCGGATTGCTGGGAGTTCGTCTGCTCCTGGAGCAATTCCAGCGCCGTGATATTACCTGCCTCACGCAGCCGCCCCGCAATGTCGCCACTTACCTGATTGATCTCCGCGGCAGTCTGCAGACGCTTCAGCAACTCTTGCGCCGCCTGCAGTTCGTGGAAGGCCTCCTTGACATCGAAGACGGCCTCCAAAAGTTCATGACTAACGCGTCTCTTCGCAGCCTCATACTCATGAATGGCAAGACGCTTTCTGAGTGGCAGCAGGAGCACGTTCAGCACATCTGCGGCGACACCGAACTCGCTGTTGGCGCCGCCGCCACCACGGGGCCAGCGGACGCTGGAAGTGAGCGTCGGATTGGAAGGCAGGCTGGCCTCCAGGAGATCCGCCTGGGAGAGATTCAATTCTTCCAGCGTTGCCCTCACCCTCCGGCTGTTGAGGAGGGCAATCTGCGCCGCCGTACTGGCAGTGAGAGGCCGGGCCATGAGTGAAGCCACCTCGCGTCTGACATCGCTTTCTGAAAGCTGTTTGTTGGGCAGTCTCACCGACAGGCCGGTGCGTTGCCCCACTGTCCCGTCCACATCCTCATAACTTTTCGTGGCGCTGCTGCACCCGGTGGCTACGAAGGCAGGTGCGAGGAGCAGAAACGAGCGGCAAGTCATACCAAGAGGGAGACGCATGAGTTTTCCGCACTGAGCACGGTTTGGGAGTGGCCTTGGCCGTCCCTTCCGACATGCCATTGGGCAACGGGACGAGGTAGAGCAAGTCTGCAGCGGCTTCCACAAAAAGTTCCAGTCCGATCCAACGCCATGCCTCCTTTCAATAACTGTGATGTTACTTCTTCGAGGCGTTCTTCACCTTCTCGACGTATTTCGCTGGCTCCTTGTCGAAGTCCTTGATGCAGTATTTGCAGCAAAGATACACGTCCGTGCCCTGATGGCTAACCTTCACCGGCTTCCCCATTTCTCCGAGGACTTCATCTGAGACGGGACATTTCGTGAGAGGATAGCTGGAGGGCACACCGGAGGGTTTTGCGTCCGCCGCGTTCGCAGGGTTCGCGCCGGCGCTGAGGAACATGCTGGAGAGTAGTGCTAGGGCGAGTTTCATATCGTTGGTGGGTGATTGGAGTAGTCGCAGATGATTCGTGGCTGAAGAAGCACTCCGCTGGGTGCTTTTCATGCGGACATTTCCCGGCACGACTTCGCGCAATTCCGGCACGCTTCGGCGCAGTCGGCCATGCCTTCAATCGCATCGCAACTCTCTGCGCACCGTTCACAGATTTCGGCGCAGACACCGCAAGTGAGACGGTGCAGTTCCGAGCCGCTGACCATGAAGTTGGCGCTGGTCTGGCAGATCTCGGCGCAGTTCGTCATCAGCCGCAGGTGGGTTGGCTCCGTATGAGCACCGCCTTTTTCCAGGCAGTGGGTCATTGCCATATGCAGGCAAGTGCGGTGACAGTTGAGGCATTCGGCGATGCACGCTTCCATTCCAGGGTTAGCATTTTTGTGGCTCATGGTGTCGGCAGGGTTATTCATTTTTCTCGGCGACCTCGAGCAGCTTGGCCCGGTCCGTTGTCTGGGACTCCACAAGCTTCTCGGAAAACTTCTTCACCTCGTCATGCTGGCCTCTCTTGACTGCGAGCCTCCCCATTTGAATCGCCCCCAGATGGTGGCGAGCCATCTTCCGGGCAAAGAGAGCATCGAAGTTTTTGTCGTCCGCCTCTTTGAGCTGCGCCATGTCCTTTTCCATCATAACCTTGCTCTCAGGTGGCTCCGCGAAGTCCTGCGGAGTTTTCCCGTGCCAGTCCTTCAACCAGACTGTCATCTGCTCCACTTCCTTCTTCTCCTTTGGGGTGGTCTCCTTTTCCAGCGAAAGGATAGTTTCGCTTTTGCTCTTTTCACGCGCCATCGCCCACATGGGTTCCCCACCCTTGTGATGATGAATCATCATGGCGAGATAGGCCGCTTCTAGATCCGCGCCGCTCAAGTCCGCAATCATCGCGGCCATGGGCTGGAGCTTCATTGGACTCCTCTTTTTCTCCTGGGCAACACAGGGCGCTGCCAGCGTGGCGGCGATGAAAAGAGAAAGGACAAGCGGATTCATGGAAGCATGCAGATTGAATTCTGCATGTATCGTCGCCGGGCCGGGAATTGGCTCTCAGGAAAAAGTGTAGTCCTCGACTTGGAGGTTCTTAACCCCACGAAACGCGGACTCAAAGGGAGATCAGGCAGCGTGCTCCCTTCAAGCTTCGCCTCGTATTCCTGCCTGGAGTGTTAGCCCACGGATTCAGGGAGTTCACACAGGGAGCTGTCGATATATAAATGGTGCCAGAGCTGTGTTGCCACGACTGCCACCAGTCCCAATTCCACCGACAGGCGCGGCAGCGAGTTGGCGCGCAGGCTGGTGTAGGCCTTCCTCCAGTGGCGTACGGCCTTGGCATCGAAGTAACCGGTGCGCCGCAGGGATTCCTCACTGAGAAGCTGGGCGATGAACGGGGGCTCGGGCTCAAGGTGGAAGCTGTCCAACGGAGCGCGGAAAATGACCTTCCCCCGCTTGTACACGGATGGCGGCAACCAGCGCTCAGCCAGCAGGCGGAGCAGATGCTTGTCCCGGAAACCCTTCAGCTTCCAGCGTGGGTGGAGTTTTGCCGTGAAATCAAAAACATCCTCATCCAGAAAGGGATACCGCACCTCCACGGACGAATGCATGGCCACCCGGTCCCCCTTGGCCTGGAGCAGGTGTCCGGCCAGGTTCACGCGCCCGGCCATCCAGATGCCCCGGTTGAGGGGATGCCAGTGTTTGGCACGATCCAGATCCATATCCAGCATCTCCCAAGGAGCGTTCGTATCCATTCCCGCCAGCATGTCCGGGCTGTAGAAGCGAAGCTTGGACACACAGAGGATGCCGTACGAATCGATCCAGGCATTGGTACCGCCAATAACCTTCTCAATGTCCTGCCGTACTTGGCGGGGGAAATTGGGCACGTTGCTGAAGCTCAGGAAGGCGCGGCGAACACTGTCGCTGAGTTCCAAGCCGGGAAGCAGGTCGAGATATCCAAGAGCTTTCGAGATTTTGTACCACGGGTAGCCTACGAGCCACTCATCCGCCCCCTCCCCGGTGAGCACCACCTTCTGGCCGCAGGAGTGGACCTTGTGGGCGAGTTGCAGCAGGGACGCGCACGAGGTGTCGATCACCGGGCATTCCGCAGCCCGGATGAGGCTGGGGTAGGTGTTCAGTGCATCTTCAGTGCGGAACTCCTGCACAACAGGCGGAGCCGCTCCCACATGGCGCGCCACCAGGCTGGCGGCATCCAGCTCATCCAAACCAGGCTCATCCACCCGGACGGTGTATGTG
>JAEYUU010000196.1 GCA_023429545.1 Verrucomicrobiota bacterium | reverse complement strand
GAACACCCCCACGCGCCACAGACTGCGGCGCTCCGCCGCCCATCGCGCCAGTTCCGGGATGCGCCGCCACATCCACGCGGCCGCCGCCGCCTGGAATGCAAGGCCGATAAAGCAGATGGTATTCGCGATGAGGAGGTGCCAGAACATGCCGGTGATCTTCCGGCACATTGAATCCCACTCCCGGCTGCGCGCAACAGGAACTGACTGCTGCGGAACTTGTCATACACACTCTCGCGCCCGTCCCTGCCTCCTCGCAAGTTTCCAGACGCGGTGGAAGTGATGGCGGTCGACGCGCTCGCCGCGTCTGTCAGTGCTAATCGCTTACGTGGCCAGCGATGGTCAACGAAGCTCTTTCGCGGTGGGAAGTTTGGTCGAAAGCTTCATGTTCATGGCGGCGTGATATGGCGTGGGAATCGCATCACTGTCTATTGATGAACCATGTGAAAAGGAACATCTGCCCAGGGGTGCGCCGCACCACGGAGATAAACGTTCGTGCAGCATCAAGCAGCCTGTTTGTGGTCGGGTAAATGAAGCACGTCGGGGCGATTCTCGGAAGCTCCAGGCAATGTTTGGCGAGAGTCCGTCATGCACGATGAGGGGGAAACGCAGTTCAGGCCTTGTGAGCTGAAGGAGCATCGCGCTCGCATTCTTTTCTTCCTCGCAGTCCAGGTTGATGCCCTGAAAAGCAAATGCCCCGCAGGCCAAACGGGGACTGCGGGGCATTTGTGTGCTCTGGCCAACTCAAGTATCAGGCCAAATGGTCAGGTCGCACCTAGTGCGACAGGAAACAGGCATCCCTTCAGGCCGAGAGCGCCGCATACTTCGCCGCGTCCTCCACGCTCATGTCCAGGAGATCGATCATCGTCTCAATGGCGCGCAGGTGATGCGCGAGCATCGGGTAGGCGCCGTACTTCTCAAACTCCTGCGCCATAATATAGCTCATGCACAGGGCGGCGGGGGGAGGCCCATCAACATCTCCGTGAGCCCGCTTCCAGCACCAGGTGAGCTGGCGTTCGATGGCTTGGGCGGGTTCAAATCCAGCTTCGGCAAAACGTTGGATGGTGCGCTGGGCGGTTTCGATCGAGGCAATGAGGTAGTCGTTCATGACAGTGGCTCTTTGCTGTTTGCAGGTAAGGCCTGCGATCGATGTGACATCGAAAGGCATCGGTCCGGAAATCAGGCCAGTTCTGTACGAGAGAGCGAAGGCGTGCATGGGGAAATATAACTAGGGGCCTGTGAAATTCCTTAGAAGATTACTTACTAGTCACAATTTGAGTAAAAGTCATTCTCAAGTTTAGCTCATGAGACTCATGATTTAGAGGATTACCATAATTACGCAAGCAATTTTGAGCATTTATTTAAACATCGTTTGTTGCCGAGAACCGACCGTTCCACCCCGGCTAGTGCATGAGGCGTGGACGTAAAAAACAGCGAAGCCCGACAGTGGGTAAGTTGTGAGTATCGAGCAACACAACCCGGAGGACTTCTCTGATGACAGATTGTTACCAAGGAGAGCTAACTTTTTCAATGGTAAGGCACCGCGAAGTGCGGGGGAGCTATGGAGGTGGCGAGATTACTTCAGATGGAGGGGTGTTATTCACCGCGCTGGCGGATCGCAAGCTTGGGTTGACCGAAGCCCTGGCCCGGCTGCTGCCCGATGCCCGCGATGCCGGGCGGGTGACCCACAGCATGCGCGATCTGTTCCGCCAGCGCATTTATGGGCTGGCGCAGGCTGGGAAGATCTCAATGACCATCAGAGGCTGCGCACGGATACGGATACAGACGGCAGTAGGGCGGGAGGATCAGTTGGCCAGTGCTTCAACGTTGTGCTGCATGGAGAACGCTGCGGCGCTGCACACGACACGCTGATGCACAGGGTGCTTATTGAGACGTTCATCAAGTCCTTCCAAAGCCCTCCGCACGAGCTGATCCTGGACTTTGATGCCACCGATGACCCGGTGCATGGTGATAAGAAGGACGTTTCTTCCAGGGCTGGTGCTTCCTGCCGGCAGATGTGTTGTGCAAAGATCAGTTGCTGGTGAGCCCTCTCGGCGCCTCGCTTCCAACTTGCCATACCTTGATGCAACATCCGGGCTGGCCTGCGTCTCAACGCCATCGAATACCATTTCTAAACACACCCTAGTCCTGAGCGGCTCTTAAATGTGGCAGGAGATTGGTCCTCGGCTAGCACTTGCATGATGCCCCCCTCAGGCGTCCTAGAGATCCACAGCGGCACCCGCGATACGACGATGCTCGCTGGGCGACATTCCGGTGACGGCGCGGAAGGTGCGAGTAAAGGCGCTGTGATCGGTGAAGCCGCAGGCCAGCGCGACCTCAGCAATGGAGGAGTCCGTCTCGAGCAGCAGTCGTGAGCCTGCTGTGATGCGCGTCTTCGTGATCAACTGCATAGGGCTCAGGCCGTGGATGCGCTTGATGATGCGGGCGAAGCGGGCGGTACTCATGCCGGCACTCTTTGCCAGTGTGGACGGGCTGACCGGCTGGTCATACGAGTTTTCAAGATGCCGCAGCGCTTGGGCGACTGCGCGCGGCACTTCCTAGGGGCTGACCAGCGCGGTGAGGTCCTTCGAGATGCCGATCAGCCCGGTCACACGGCCGTGCCCATCTCGAATCGGCAGCTTGGTGGTGAGTCCCCACACAGGCACGTTGGGCCGCCTCCAGAAGAGTTCCAGTCTCTCAGTGATAGGCCGCCCCGTGCGGAGCACCTGCGCGTCCTGCTCAGTGGGAATGCGTCCGTAGTCGCCGGGGCAGACATCGCAGGGTTTGCGGCCCAGCATCTGTGACTTGTGTTCCAAACCATGCCGCTCGACGAGCGACTGGTTAACAACGACGTAGCGCCCAAAAGCATCTTTGATGAAAAATGCAGTGTCATGCATGAAATCTGCAATTCGCTCGAAGATTCGTGCGTCAACGGCAAAACCTCCCTTCTTGGAAGGGAGGGATGGGAACCCTGTTGCTGCAGTTCTCATGTGATGACGTGATATAACGGGGTGTACGGACGCCAAGCTTTCCAGCGGCTTCGCCTTTGTGCAGCTTTTGACGTGTACATGGTCATCTCGTTCAAGACGCCGGAGTGGACCCCGGCCATCTTGTTCACCATCGTGTCCCTCTTCTCACTTCAGCTTAGCGTCTCGAGTGTCTCGAGGCGCGTTTTATTATCTTTTCTTTGCGCCATGCTGCTCATGAGCAGTTCCTCTTTGCCCGCAGCCGAAGCCCCCTTGGAACTGGAATCTCTCCGCAGCCGTGCCGAGAGTGGCGAGTTGAGCGCTCAATTTGAACTGGCACATCGTTTCCGTGATGGCAGGGGAGTCGGCAAAGATGAGGCGGAGGCCATGAGGTGGGCGCATCGTGCCGCAGACAGCGGTCATGCGGATGCGATGGACTTTGTTGGATTCGCCTATCTTCGCGGCAACGTGGTTAAGCGTAGTCCCGAGATTGCCTTTGGCTATTTCAAGGCGGCTGCACCCCTGTCAGCGCAGGCGGCTTTCAACCTTGGCCAATGTTACTTTGGCGCACAGGGCACCGAGCAGGACATACCTCGGGCACTGGAGTGGTGGAAAAAGGCAGCCACGCGCGGGCACGGGCGGGCGGCGGCCAGCGCGGCGATGGCCTATTTTTCCGGTGAAGGGGTAGCGCGGGATATGGAGCAGGCGCGTCGTTTTGCCGAGATGGCAGCGGAATTGAATAATCCATCGGGGCTCGTCGTGTTGGGTGAAATGCAGTTCCAGGCCGGAGAACTGGATGCGGCGAGAGCAAGCTGGACCAAGGCTTCACGACTCCATCCCACCGGCCTGACCGGGCATCCTTCGCAACCGTCTGACAATGCCTCCGCGCAGCAGGGTGCCGATCTTTTGAAACTTATCGAATACCGAGGGCGCAAGACGGATCCAGGGAAGTTCGCCTTCGTTCAGATGCCGCACATTCACCAGGGCTACAATAACTGCGGTGCCACGGCCTGCGCCACCTTCGCCAGCTTTCAGGGCAGCGAGATCGGTGGATGGGAGTTCAAAAAGCTTTGCCCGTCTCCCCTCGGTACCGGCACGGATTGGTGGCACCTGCTGGAGGCATCGAAGAAAATCGGTCAGAGCTGGAAACTCGTCACCTTCACTCCGGATGATGCAGGGTTCGCGGAGGCTACGGCGTTGCTGAAAAGCGAGCTTGATGCCGGTCGACCGGTGGTCGTGGATTTCAAATACATCGGCCCGCAATACCCCGGCGGTTTCGCGGGTCACACGCTCAGTGTATGTG
>JAEYUU010000188.1 GCA_023429545.1 Verrucomicrobiota bacterium | reverse complement strand
GAACAAGGTGAAGCAGCGGTTCCGCAATGCGGTGGGGGTCGGGCCCCGTACGGTGCATGTGCACCAGGCACTTGGTAATCCGGCCTACGACCTCGTCACCATTGCCAAAGAGCAGCAGGCGGACCTGATTTTGGTGGGCTCACATCACAAGCATGGACTGCAGCGATTGAAAAACCCCTCGTTCTCCCGGCGTGTGCTTGCTCATGCTCATACCAATGTCCTGTGTGTGCATCTGGGCTCCGTGGACTCCGATCCCAGGGCTTCCATCAGTCTGAAGAATCGCACGGCAGGCCCCGTCTCATCAAAGGCGTGAACTGCGACCGCCACCTCATAGGGGAGGATGAGCAGGGTCAGGATGATGACAGTATTCTGCGTGGTACGCGCAGATGGTCGGAAGGGGTGATTATGAAGTCATCCTGCCGGTCTGCCGCGACCACAAGTGAAGTGCTTGACGCCACCCGCTCCTGTCCTACCCCTGTGCGTCCCTCGATTCATGCTTCCCGTGCCATCCCTTTCATGACAGACCTCCCAGACCCGATCCTCACACCCGCCGACTACTTCCGTGAGCTCACGCCTGAGGAGATCTTTTCTGCCTGCGACCGTCCCTTGGAACTGGACCTCGGCAGCGGGGACGGCACCTTTCTGGTGGAGATGGCCGCCCTGCATCCAGAGCGGAATTTCCTGGGCGTGGAGCGCTTGCTCGGTCGCGTGGAGAAAACAGCAAAGCGCATCCGGCAGCGCGGTCTGAAGAACGCCCGCGTCCTGCGCCTGGAGACGACCTACGCCCTGGCGTGGCTGCTCCCTGCGGCATTGGCATCCCGTATCCACATGCTGTGTCCCGATCCCTGGCCGAAGAAAAAGCACCATGGCCGGCGCATCTTCAATGACGCAGACTTTCTCGCTGGGCTGCGCAAGGTGCTGCGCGCGGGCGGGGAGTTTCTCCTGAAGACCGATGACCACAGCTACTTCCAGCAGGCTGTCGAGGTGCTGTCCGGCCAGACGACCCTGCGGAGAATGGACTGGCCTGAGGATGCCTTCCCCTACGCGAAGACGGATTTTGAGCTCCAGTGGCTCGCGCTGAGCAAGTCCATTGAGCGTGCTCGCTGGCTGAAGGTTGGGCTTTGATGGGGAATTGGCGCGGACTGTGCTTTCAGTCGTTCCGTCTCGCCCGGATGCCAGTGGACAAGCCCCAACGGGCTCAAAGCTGCATCCCACTCCCATCTTATGCTCCCCCATGGAACTCAGCCGCTTCTCTGACTACTCGCTTCGGGTGCTGATTTACGCGGCGGCGCGGGAGAATCAGAAGGTCACGCTGAGCGAGCTGGCACAGGCCTACCGCATCTCACACCACCATCTCGTAAAAATCGTCCACTACTTGGGGAAGGTCGGATTCCTGAGCAACCGGCGGGGGCGGTCCGGTGGCATTCAGCTTGGGAAGAAGCCGGGCGATATCCGGGTGGGGGACGTGATCCGGCAGACGGAGACCCATTTCAATCTGGCGGAGTGCTTCAATCCCGCCACGGACATGTGCCGCATCTCGCCCACCTGCCGGCTCAAAGGGGTGCTTCATGAGGCCCGGGATGCCTTCCTGGATGTGCTGGACCATTACACGGTGGAAGATCTGGTGCAGAATCGCAGCCCCATCTTGCGACTGCTCAGTCTCAATGGCAGTGCGCCACCCCCACCTCCGGCAGCGGCGGCTGCCATGGCTGCACCATTGGAAGTGCCGCGTTGAGGCAGATTCAGACGCGCGGCACGTTGTCGTCACCTGACCTAGCTGCAGTTCAGCGCATCATGGACTTCAGTTTGCGCACGAAATAGGTAAATTCCCCTTCGCTGACGCGCGAGTCCACAAGGCCAGGCTAAATACCCGACGTTGGGTTCGGGGGACTTTCCTGCAGATTTGTTTCGCCAGAAGGCCGAATAGGAGCGATGGCGCGAAATTGCATCAGGCCATTCTCCCGTGAACTCTGTGCAAAGACATGGTGCCCGGGTCGCTTGGCTCTGCAATAATCCAACATCACACCGACATGAAACAATCCTACAGACTCCTCACCGTCCTGGCTCTTGTTACGTCGTCCATCCTGCTTAGTCAGGCGCCACTTGTTGCCGGCACGGTCTCCGTCTCGCCAAAGCAAGATCAGCAGGTCGAGGTCTTCGACCCCTTTCGCAAGGGGGTGACGGAATTCGAACTCAGTGCGGGCCACTTTTGGTCCGTGGGCACGAAGGGCACGATCCGCCGTCCGGACAGCGAGTGGCTCATGGGTTCCGCGCGTTACGGCTGGATGCTTACCGACCCCTCCGGCTCCGGCATCTTCCGCGGAAACTGGGAGTTCATGGTGGGTGCGTTCGGTGATTACTTTTATGACGGTCCCGGCAACTACTTCGTGGGAGCGGATCTCAATCTCCGGTACAACTTCGTGCAGCCGAACGCGACCGTGGTTCCTTTCATCCAGATCGGCGTCGGCGGTGCTTATGGCGACTGGGCGGATGAAGCCCCAGAGCAGGGCTTGGTCGGAACAGATTGGAATTGGGAACTGCAGGCCGCCATTGGCGTCCGCTGGATGCTCAGCGAGCGGCTCGCCCTCGTGACCTACGCCCAGTGGCAACATTTCTCCAACGGCGGAAGTTCCGCCAATAACCGCGGCCTCAACGGCGTTGGCGCCATGGCCGGGTTGAGCTGGTTTTTCTAAGCAGCACATGGGCAACCATGCGTGTGCTAGGAGGTGAAACGTCAAGCAGCCGGCAGCAAAGAGTGAGGAGACCTCTCCGAGCGGAGAAACGCACCCGCATTGTCTCTGCGGCTTCGTCGCTCTCCGTTTCACCCCATCAAGGCTCCAGCCACGTGATCCCCGGCGGGTAGGGAACCTGTCACACGCTCTCCGGTTTGGAGAGCCGGCTTCCCAAGCTCTGCGTTCTTTAACGGCTATTCCCTCAGGCAGGATCGCTGTTCCCGCCACGCCGGAGCTCTTGCGCCACGGCCACCATGTTCGCCAGCGCTGCCTTCACCTCGGGCCAGCCGCGGGTCTTGAGGCCGCAGTCCGGATTTACCCACAGGTTCTCCTTCGGCAGCACGGCGGAGGCGCGGTCCATCAACTCACGGATCTCCGCGGCTGGCGGGACACGCGGACTGTGGATGTCATACACGCCAGGTCCGATTTCATTCGGATACTGGAAGCGCACAAACGCATCGAGCAGCTCCATGCTTGAGCGTGACGTCTCGATCGTGATGACATCTGCATCCATGGCAGCGATCGCTTCGATGATATCGTTGAAGTTGCTGTAGCACATGTGCGTGTGGATTTGCGTCTCATCACGAACCACGGAGGCGGCCACGCGGAATGCCGCCACGGTCCACTCCAGGTAGAAGGCGCGGTCCTTCTCACGCAGCGGCAGGCATTCGCGCAAGGCGGCTTCGTCGATCTGGATGACGCGGCAGCCCGCTGCTTCCAGATCGCGAACTTCATCACGTATGGCGAGGGCAATCTGCCGGCACACCTCATGACGAGGCAGGTCATTGCGCACAAAGCTCCAGTTCAGAATCGTGATGGGCCCCGTGAGCATGCCCTTCATGAGACGTGAGGTCAGGCTCTGCGCATACTGGAACCAGCGCACCGTCATCGGATGCGGACGCGCCACATCGCCGAAGATCACCGGCGGCTTCACACAACGGCTGCCATAGCTCTGCACCCAGCCATTCTGGGTGAAGGTGAAGCCATCAAGCTGCTCACCGAAGTATTCCACCATGTCATTGCGCTCAAACTCGCCGTGCACCAGCACATCGATCCCCAGCTCTTCCTGCACGCGCACGCAGCGCGCGGTCTCTTCACCCAGAAGCGCCTCGTATTCCGCATCCGTGAGTGTGCCTTTGCGCCAGCGCGCGCGCCAGCTCCGCACTTCATCTGTTTGTGGAAAGGAGCCAATGGTCGTCGTGGGAAACGCGGGCAGCTTCAGCCGCGCGCGCTGCACCCCCTGACGCTGGGCAAAGCTGGAATGTCGCTGCTCATCCTTGGAGGTCAGTCCCGCTGCACGGTGCCGCACCGCAGCCACCTGCAATCTCGGATCCGCCGCCTTCGTCGCGAGGGAATGCTGGTTCGCGATCCAGGCTGCGTCCGTCTCACGTGTAGCCGAGACGGCGAGACGCGCCAGCGAGGTCACCTCCGTGAGCTTCTCCTCGGCGAAGGACATCCAGTCCTTGATAGCGGGCTCCAGCTTCGTCTCATGACGCAGGCTGACGGGGGAGTGCTGCAGGGAGCACGAAGGCGCCAGCCACACGCGATCGCGACCCAGCTTTGCCACGACCTGATCGATGACCTTCAGGGATGCCGCGAAGTCATTCTTCCAGATGTTCCGTCCATCCACGATCCCCAGCGAGACGATGGTGCGCGGCGGCAGCACTTCCAGACCGTGATCGAGATCGCTTGCGCCACGGGTGACATCGAGGTGGATGGCCTCCACCGGAAGGCGCGAGAGAGCGAGGAAATTTGCACCTGCAGCGCCGAAGTAGCACGCGGTGATCAGCTTCAGCGCGCCGGCCTTTTCACGCAGTACATCATAGGCCGCGGTGAAGTGCTGCTTGATGGTCACATCCAGATCCAGCGCGAAGATGGGCTCATCGAGTTGCACCCATTCCGCGCCCTGAGCGGCGAGCGTCTGCAGTACTTCGCCATACACAGCGAGCAGTTGTGGCAGCAGCTTGAGGCAATCGAACGAAGCGTCCTTTCCTCCGTGCAACTTGCCCAGGTAGAGGTAGCTGATGGGGCCGAGCAGCACCGGCTTGGTGCGGTGACCCAGCGCCAGTGCCTCCTGAAACTCAGTGAAGGGCTTCTGGCTCGCGAGGCGGAACTTGGTGCCCTCATTGAATTCAGGCACCAGGTAGTGGTAATTCGTGTCGAACCACTTCGTCATCTCACAGGCCGCTGCGCCGGTGGACGCACCGGCACCGTTGCCGCCATGCCCATTGCCGCGGTCGCAGTGGCTGCCTTCGTGAGCAGTCTCCTCCTTCGAAGCGGTGCGACCACGCGCCATCGCGAAATACGTTTCCAAAGTCACATCGCCTTTGCCGTCCCAGCCGAAACGTGCGGGCACGTTGCCCACGAGGCAGGACGTGTCGAGCACCTGGTCATACAGACTGAAATCGTTGCTCGGGATCAAATCGATACCGGCGTCCGCCTGGAGTTGCCAGTGCGTGGCGCGGAGCTCCCGTGCGGTAGCTTGCAGCGCGGTTTCATCCGAGGCGCCTTTCCAGTAGGCTTCAACGGCCTTCTTGAGCTCGCGCCTGGAGCCGATGCGGGGGAAGCCCAGCGAGTGGGAGAAGAGCCGGGCAGGGGAGGAGGAGGTTGCGGATTCATGGGTGCTCATGCTTGTCCAGGTTGCATCTCCTGCGTGTCATTGCATAATTCATGTTTTGGCGTCTCAACATTCGCCGTACTTATGAGCCGTTCCGCGCTTCCCCCTCTTGAACTGCGTCACCTGCGCACTTTTTCCGCCATCGCGGAGACGCACAGCCTGTCCAAGGCCGCTGCACGTCTGCACCTCACGCAGCCCGCCGTTTCCCATCAGGTGAAAGCGTTGGAAGACCTGTATGGCATCCCTCTGTTCGAGCGCAAGACCATGCCTCTGCGCCTCACCCCCGGGGGACAGCGCTTGCTGAGCCTTGCACGCGATGTGGAGGTGCGTGTCGCGGAGGCGGAGCGGGATCTGTCGCGCATCGCGGATGGTCGCGCTGGTCAGTTGCGCATCGCGGTCGAGTGCCACTCATGCTTCGACTGGCTCATGCCCTCCATGGATGCCTTCCGCGAACGCTGGCCGGAGGTGGAGATGGACCTGGTGTCCGGGTTCCATGCGGATCCGGTGGGATTGCTGGGGGAGGATCTCGCGGATCTCGTCATCGTGTCGCACGCCATCAAACGCCCGGCCATTGTGTTCCATTCGCTGTTCCGTTATGAAGTTTCCGCGCTGCTCGCGAAGGAGCATCCCTTGAGCGACAAGCCCTTTTTGTCCGCACGTGATTTTGCGAAGGAGACCCTCGTGACCTATCCCATTCCGGATGATCGTATCGATGTACTGCGCGAGTTTCTGATTCCCGCGCGCGTGGAGCCTGCGAAGCGCCGCACCACCATGCTCACCGTGGCGATTTTGCAACTCGTCGCCAGCCGCCGTGGCATCGCCGCCATGCCGCGCTGGGCCGTGCAGCCTTTCCTGGACCGCGAATACGTTGTGGCGCGCCCCATCGGAAAGAAGGGACTGCAGAGCTCCCTGCATGCCGCCACCACCGAGGCCGCCTCCACCGCTGCGTACATGCGGGATTTCCTGGACATCATGCGGAGGGTCAGCTTCGCGTCGCTTTCGGGGATCACGGCGTTGTAGCGCTCAACGCACCTCGCGAGCTTCTTCGCGAGATCAGAAACTCAACAACAACTCGCAAAGGGACTTGCGAGGTACGTTGGGGGAAACTTCCCGACAGTTCGGCCCCTTCCTGATCGTTCGTGGAGTCAACCGCATGTTCCGCTCCTCACTTCTCCCACTCCTTGCAATCGCATTCACGTTTGGCGCCTCCACGTTCGCGCAGAACACGCCCGCAAAAAAACGCGAACCCCTGCGA
>JAEYUU010000162.1 GCA_023429545.1 Verrucomicrobiota bacterium | reverse complement strand
GCTCCGAACCGCCTCCGCTCACCCCAATGCGGGAGCGCGCAGGAGCGCATCCCTACCACATTATCATTGAAGCTTCGCCGTGCGAGCCGGTCTGGCTGTGTCCAGCTGATTCAAGATAAAATTGCCGGGCGAAGTACCAAAAATGGAAATACAAAACACAAGACATCTCAGGAAGCTCATTTTGCAGGCAGGTCCATCGAACATGGCTAAAGTGTGCTCCTTGTGCGTGATGATGTTCTTCGAGTCCGGGCGCCTGCCTTGAATTTCCATGTGCTCCGCGATGATTCGGGCCTCTACCTCATTGATGCTGGGTTCATCGGTGGCATCACGCTTCTGCGACGCGCCTTGCATCAACGCGGTTGGGACAAGGAGCCCATCAAAGGCATCATCCTCACGCACGGTCATCTCGATCACATTCTGAATGTCGCGCCCCTCGCGAAGGAAACTGGCGCGTGGATTGCCGCTCCGCGACTCGATGCCGACCACTACGCGGGAAAGCCGAGATATACCGGCTGGCCCCACGGCGCCGGTCTTCTCGAAGCCATCGGGAGGCCTCTCCTGCGCTTCCAATCCTTCACCCCGGACCGCTGGATCGATGATGGCGACACCATCGACGTCTGGCATGGCCTTCGCGCCGTGCATCTACCCGGGCATACCCACGGCCACACCGGCTGGTACTGCGAAAAACTCAAGCTCCTCTTCGCTGCGGACCTCTTCGCCAGCTATGGTGCCTTCACGCATTTTCCGCCCCGCTTCTTGAATTCCTGTCCGGAATTCATGCAGGGCAGCGTGCGGAAAGCGCTGGTACTCGACCTCGAAGGAATTCTCCCCAACCACGGCGACTCCGCCTCGCCCGCAGTGCATTTGGAGAGACTGCGGAAGCTCGCGAGACGGCGAGGAAGAATCTGAAACTCGGCACCAGCGGCTCAATCCAACTGCACGGCAATCACACTGAAAGCAAGTCTGTCGATATCGAGTTGCTCAATGGCACATCCAGCATTTTCAATGCGCGGCACCTTCCACATGGTGCCATTCATGGACGGACTCCAGTCTCACACGGCCATCTTCCCACTCGTTTCTCCCATCCCATGTCCGATGCCCGCCGCCTGAAGCCGCCACCTCGCGAAGGGGATGATGGTTGCGCTGCAGCTCCCGGCGCCCTTCTCTTCGTCCCCGAGTCCCTGACCCCGCTGGCCTTCACCATGGTGTATCCCACCCTGAGTGCCACGCAGCGGCAGCGCTACAACCAGCTTCACGGGCTGTACTTCCTGGAGCAGCTGGTTTTTTTCGAGCAAATCATGGGCCGCCCCACGCTGGCATGGCTCGCCAGGCACTCCCCCACCCCTGCGCTCAGGTCGGAGGCGCAGCAATTCATGGCCGAAGAGGATGAGCACTCCTCCTGGTTCCGCGGCCTGCTGCGGGAGATTGAGCCGGCACACTACGCCAGCCGCGACTTCCGCCTGCTGGGGCTCTCCAGCGCGGCCCGCACCCTCATGAAGCTGCCCGGTCACGCGGTGCGTTTTTTCCCCGCGATGCTCTGGATGCAGCTCATCTTCGAGGAGCGCGCGCTGCAGTTTGGCCGCGCCTTCGTGGCCTGCGGCCCGGCATTGGATCCGCGCTTCCTTGCCGTGCATCGCCGCCATCTGGCCGATGAACCGGCGCACATCCGCCGCGACATGCTTTTCCTGGAATGGCTCTGGCCTGCCACACCTGCCTGGCTGCGCCGCATGAACGCCCGCGTGCTGCTCTGGTTGTTGCGCGAATTCTTCCTGCTGCCCAGGCGCTCCGGCTGGCGCGTGGTACAGGCGTGGCTGGAAGAGTTTCCTGAACTGCAGGAGCGCCGTGACGAAATCCGGCAGGCCATGAAGGACCTGGAAAAGAACGATGCGTACCTGCGCACGCTCTACCCCAGAGCCAGCTTCCCGAAGACGCGCCAGCTCGCCGCACGCTGGCCGGAGCTTGCAGGGCTCGAGGCATTCTTTACGGACTGACCGCATGCCGCCACCTGATGCCTCCCGACCGAAGGCTGCACCCACGCCGTGGCCCGCCCGCACGCGTGTGCTGATGCTGCTCCTGAATCTCGTGCCGCTGCTGCACGCCGCTCTTGTGCTCTGGCTGGGCCTGGCGTGGTCATGGCCCGGTGCGCTGGCCTGCCTGTACCTGCTGCCTCCGCTTCTGTTGAGACTGCTGCTGGGCATCACGGGTCCGCTTCAGGACCGCACGCACGCTTTGGGCTCCCGTGCCTTCCTCCTGTGGTGGGCGAGTTCCCAGCCCCAGGTCATTTTTGCCAGGCTGCCCTTTCTGGAGGAGTTTCTCCGTCTCGTACCCGGCTGCTATTCCCTCTGGTTGAGATTGTGGGGCTCCAGGATTGGCCGCCTCACCTACTGGGCACCGGGCATGCGTGTGCTGGATCGCTCGCTGCTTTGCATCGGCGATGACGTGGTCTTTGGCGCTGGGACACGCATGAGCGCACACGTTGTGAGCGGCAGCGCGGAAGGCCCGGCGGTGCTGCACCTCGGCCCCATCACGGTGGGAGACCGCTCCCGCATCGGCGCCTATGCCCTGCTTTCTCCCGGCACTGTCATCGATGCGGATGAAGAGGTGCACACCTGCGCCCTGTTTCCCCCGTTCACGCATTGGAAGGAAGGAAGACGCAGCAAGCTGGCGGCGCTTCCATGAGGCATTGACTGCTTTCCGTTCAAACACCCTCCGCCACTTCCCGCGCAATCCGCTTGATGCGTTCCGCATCCTCGTCCGCTTCTTGAAACTCGGTGCAGCAGGAGCCGCAGCCCACGTAACAGTCCGTGCAGACCAAGCGTCCCCCCACCGCAACCGCGCCGGGCCTGCCACATAGCTCGCAGAATTGCGGAGCGTCGTGCTGTTTGGGCATCTCGCTGTCAGTCATCTGTTTTTACTTCTCTATTCGACTCAGGCGTTTGCCGGGATGTTCCCTGGTGACAATCATCTCCATTCCTTCACGGATGCCCGAGGTAGCTCTAGATCTCTGAGGTATCAATCCACCATTCTGCACCATCATCCGGCACGAATCCGGTGCCATAGATGGTGGCGGAAGCATCGAGCGCCCCGTGCCTTTCCACCAGCGCGTGAATCATCCCGGAGAATCGTTCACTTCTGGGAAGCGCCAGAAAAAGAGAGGGAAACCCCTGTTGCGCTGCAATCACCAGCGCAGCCCGGACAAGCTCCCATCCGGATGCGGTGTCGTCGCATGCCAGGGACGAGAGATGTGCGGACCTCATCTCTCGTCCGTCGGACATCACCAGCCGCTTGCCCAGCCGTGTGTCCTCCACCACGCCGCAGGCTGCGGCCCTGCCATCGCCGAGCAGCAGAGCCAAGGGCTTCATCTCAGAGCGCCGTTCGTGCATGCCCATGGGCGTGGACCACGCTCCGCGAAGCAGCCGCTCGCGCACCAAGCCGACCTCATCAATCTGCGCGCGATGGCAGGAGAATGACCACGTCGCATGCGCCCCGGCAGGAATCTTGAGCACGGCGAGTTTTGCGATTGGCTCAAATGACGGGATGCCGACACGCCCCGTGTACGATGTCGGAAGGCGCGGGGTGCCATCCATCACGATGCCGTACACCGGAGCGATTCCCATGTGGATCACATGGTCCCGCACGGCGTGCATCAGTCGGGCGAGAACCAGCCCGCCGGCATGGCCGCGCGCGACCTTGAGGTCGCACACATAGTACGCGGGTGATTCA
>JAEYUU010000101.1 GCA_023429545.1 Verrucomicrobiota bacterium | reverse complement strand
CCCTCAATCCATCGGCCCCTCCACCTCGGCAGGACCGGCTTTCTCCTGGGGCAGCATGATGGCAACGAGCGCCGCGGGCGCGAAGAGCCAGCCAGCATAGAGCAGAGCCTCACGCACATCTCCGATCTTCCCCGCCGCTGTGAGTCCAAAATAGACCGTGCCAGCCGCAGCCACGATGCGGCCGAAATTGTAGCAGAACCCCGCTCCCGTAGTGCGCAACAGCGTGGGGAACAGCGGGGGCAGGCACATCGTAAAGAGACCAAAGACCCCCTGACAGGCACCGATGATACCGAACCACACCAGCGTGTCATGATAGCCTCGTTCCCGGTGGAAGCACATCCACATGGCTCCGAAATACAGGGCCAGCATGAGCACAATGGCATTGCGGAATCCGATCAGCTTCGCAAAGGCGCCGGCGATGAAGTTGCCGATGACGCTCCCAATCATGATCCAGAACAGAGCCACGGCGGCGACGTGGTTTCTTTCCTCGTTGTTCATCGCCAGCACCTCCGGCAGCTTCCGGATATGCGCCTGCTGCCAGAACATAAATGCCCAATGCGCCGTGAGCGAGATGGCGCAGATCGCCAGCACCCGGAAGGTGGTGCTGCGGACACTCGGGCCAAACAAGGCTCCCAGCCCCGGAGGTTTCGCCGAGGAACTGGACCGCGCCTGCTCCCACTCCTCCGTCTCTGGCACTGCTTTGCGAATCCACAGGGTGATCAGCGCGGGCAGGATGCCAACAAGAAAGATCCACCGGGGCTCATGGTTGCCAAGAAAGTAACCTGCTGCGCATGCGAGCAGCACACCGCAATTCACCGCGCTCTGCAGCGTGGCGGCAATCCACGGGCGCCACGATTTTGGCCAGGTCTCAGACAGCAGCGAGGCGCCCACAGCCCATTCCCCCCCGATGCCCAAGGCAGCAAGGAAACGGAAGATAAGCAAATGCCACCACGTCTGCGCAAAAAACGAAAGCCCGGTGAACAGCGCATACGTCAGGATGGTGAGCACCAGCGTGCGGCTGCGCCCCAGCAGATCGCCCACGCGGCCAAAAAACGCACCTCCCAAGGCCCACCCAACCAGGAAGCCCGCATTGATGAGCGCGCCGTGCTGCCCCACGCTGGGGTCTGTCTGCTCCCTGCTCATCAGCATAGCCACGAAGGGCGTGGCCACCAGTGTGTAGAGGTGCATGTCCAGGCCGTCGAAGAGCCAGCCGAGCCAGGCCGCGAGCCCGGAGCGTTTCTGATGGGAAGTGAGGTCGCGGAGTCGCGTGACGGGAACAGGCTGGGACATTCTGGTGAGTCTAGCCTCGGGATCTCCCGCCGGGAAAGCGCAATCTGCACTTCCTGGCACTCCAAGCACTACTCCATTCCGGCCCACGCTCCCACATGCTCGGATCGAGCCACCGACATCGCTTTTCCCAGTTGCGAGAGGTACTGGTCGGACTTCGGAAGAGGCGGGGGGAGGCCAGCAGTCTGCTGGCCGAGTGGCGTCGCGTAACCCTTGCGCACGATCAACTCGCCGAGATCAAAATGCTTCCCCTGCTCCAGCTCCACCGTGAGGAAGGCGTAGTAGCGTTCGCTCCCAGGCACCCGCTCCCATTTGGTGTACACCTTGAAGCTGTGTTTGGTCAGCAGATTAGAGACGAAGGTCATCGCATCCGCTCCTGCTGCCAGCACGCTGTTGATGGAAGACTTTCGGAAGAAGGTCGACTGTTCCCGCAATCGCTTGGGTCGGGATGCGGAACTCTCCACCGCATCCACGAAATACAAAACAAACACGTCCTCCTTCGGCCCACTGCGGATGCGCAGCGTGTCCGCCTCATTCGCCCGGCTGGGTACCAGCTTCGGTTCAGGCAGCACCCACCATTCTCCCTGCTTGTAGGCTCGCGCCTCATGCACCTGCTCCGTGAGAGGCACGGCTACGGGAACCGCCCTGGGGACCGCGGCCTCTGCCACCGGGATGGCCTTCACGGGCTCCTTGTGCAGGCGATAGCGCGCCTTCAGCAGCATGCCCAGCAGCAACATGAAAAACAGGATCACCACCGTGATGATTCCGTTGTGAATGGCAGCGCGCGGAGGCATGGCTTCCTGTAACCTCAAACGTATTACTTCGAAATCCCTAATTTTTCATGAATTGGAACGAACTCTATGAACGGAATGAGACACCATGGGAGAAAGGAATTCCCACCCCGGTGCTCGGCGAGATCCATGCCAGAAAACCCGGAGTGTTCCGGGGCCACATTCTGGTTCCCGGTTGTGGTCTGGGACACGACGTCCGATGGCTCGCAAAACATGGCTGCACGGTGGTGGGCGCGGACATCGCCCCGCTGGCCGTTGAGAAGGCGCAGGCCATCGATGTGCAAGGAATCGCCACCTATCGCCTGGCAGACCTTTTCAACCTCCCGCCCGATCTGATCGGCGCCTTCGATCTCGTGTGGGAGCACACCTGCCTCTGCGCACTGGATCCAGAGATGCGCCTGTCATACATGCACGCCATCCGCTCGGTCCTCAAGGATAGCGGCATCGTCGCGGGAGTATTCTTCATCAATCCCGAGATGGACCCTGGCGAGACGGGCCCTCCCTTTGGCATCTCCGTGGAGGAACTGGAGGCCTTGTGGCGCAATGCCGGGTTTGAGATCGTGGACTCCTGGGTGCCCACCGTTGCTTATCCCGGTCGCGAAGGACGTGAACGGGTCATGCTCGTGCGTGTGCTTTCCTAGAGAAACCCGCCCATACCCGCACCTACGTCAAAGAGGCGCTGGTGCACGCGGTAGGCATTCCGATCAGTGAGGCTGGCCAGCCAGTCACATACGAGGCGCGCACGATGATGCATGTCATCCTCGCCATCGAGAGCGAGTTCCACGGCTTCCGGCAGGAAGTGCCAGGAGCGCGCGCCCTTGCGCTGGATGTATCGCTCGTCAAGTACCTCAAAGAGCCGCTTGAGGACCCCCTCCGCCTTGAAGTCGAGCTGGTGGAGTTGCGGCGTATCAAAGACCAGGTCCTTGGCGACGCGTTTGTTCAGCCGGGCGCGCTTCTGCATGTCAGGGTCCACCACCAGTGCGTAACAATATCGCACGGAGAGCTCGCTCATGAAATTGCCGCGCATCGTAAGCGAGCAGGCACGGATGTGGTCGCCAATACCACGGCCCAGCCTGCCCTCGACTTTGCGCTCGCGCATGGCTCTGAGAAGGAACTCCATGTGGCTGGCCTCCACCGCATCCAATTCGCAATTCCCCGCCCACGCTTCCAGCTTCGCCTCGGTGATGAATCCCGTCTGGATGGCATCCGCGAGATCGTTGATGGAGTACGCGGTGTCATCTGCCCAGTCCATGATCTGGCACTCCAGGCTTCGAAAGGCATTGCGCGTCTCTCCGGGGGAAAGCTCGACGGGGAAAGGCTGGTTCATGTGCACGAATTCCAGCGCCGATGACTGCTCGTCGTAGAGGTAATGATTTTCCGCATCAGGCAGCTCCTGATACAGTGTCTTGTACTTCATCACACCATCCAGCAGCGCACGGGTCGGGTCCATGCCCTCCCTGCCTTCGCCGAAAATGGTGCGGGTAAGCAGCCGGATGGTCTGGGCATTGCCCTCGAATCCGCCATACGGCTTCATGAGCTGGTGCAGGGCCCGCTCACCCGTGTGGCCGAAGGGAGGGTGCCCCAGATCGTGAGCGAGACAGGTGGCCTCCACCAGATCTGTGTCGATCCCCTCGGTTCCCTTCAGCAGGTCGCTGCTTTTCTGCAGCCACGCACAAATGGAACGGCCCACCTGCGCCACTTCCAGCGAATGCGTCAGGCGTGTCCGGTAGAAGTCGTACTCCCCGACGAGAAAGGAGTAGAAGACCTGGGTCTTGCCCTGCAGACGCCGCAGCGCCGGACTGTGCAGAATGCGATCGCGATCGATCTGGAACGGCGTGCGGTGATCGTCCCGGAGTGCCGGCCGGGACGATGCGGTCGTGGTGTCAAAACTGGAGTAGAAGCTCATCGCCCCGGCCGGCGTCACTGGCGGGCAACCCTCAGTCAAAGGA
>JAEYUU010000090.1 GCA_023429545.1 Verrucomicrobiota bacterium | reverse complement strand
GCGGCAGGTGGTGGACTCCTCCCATCTGGTCGTCATGTGTGTGAAGAAAACTCTGGATGAGGCACATGTGGATCGCTTTTTGCAACGCATGGTGGAGCTGCGCGGAGGCACAGGGGATTCCTTGATGGGGTTGCGCAAGGTGATTCTCGGCGACGTGATCAACGGAGAGCGGAGCAAGGCCGTGACCGAATGGGCCATCCGTCAGGCGTACATCGCGCTCGGCCAATTCATGGCCTCCTGCGCCCTGTTGGGTGTGGACTCGTGCCCGATGGAGGGCTTCATGCCGGACAAGTACGATGAGGAACTCGGGCTTACCGCGGAGGGATATACCACTGCCGTGTTGTGTCCTGCAGGTTACCGGTCTGAAAATGATCGCTACGCGGGCCTGCCCAAGGTGCGCTTCGCCGCGGAGCACATGATCGAGCGGCGCGAGTAGGGCCGGGGGTCACGCTCCTATTCGGCGGAGCGCGCAGCCTTGACACGGAACACCGAACGGCGGACATGAAGAACACAACCGGGCCCAGCCAAGCCTATGACTGACGACGAAAGGGACGAGCAGTTCTACCGGGATACGGAGAGCGTGGCGCACGCGCAACTGGACGACCGTCAGCTTGCGATGCTGGAACCGCTGGGCTCACGACGGAAGGTGCGCAAGGGGGAGATGCTCTTCAAAGCAGGTCAGCGTGATGTGCCCCTGACCGTCGTCCTGCGAGGCGCGATCGAAGTTTTTGAAGCCCGCGAAGAGGAGGAGCAAATTCTCGGCATCGCGGAAGAACGCGAATTCATCGGTGAAGTGGGAATGCTCACCGGCACGGCATCGCTCGCGAGTGCGAGAGGCGGGGCGAATGAGTCCGAGATCCTGCAAGTACCCGCCGCTGCGTTGCGCCATGCGCTGGCTGAGCTGCCCGGTGTGAGTGAGATGATCGTGCGTGCCTTCATCATGCGGCGGCGGCGACTGGAGCGGGACAAGGAATTTGCGGGCCTGCGCATTGTCTCCCAGGAGAACTCGCGAGAAGGCCGCCAGCTCGACGACTTTCTCGACAAGAATCACATCCCGCACCGGCTGATTGCCTTCGAGACGGAGCACGGTCAGCATCTGTGCCAGCGACTGCATCTGAAGTCACATGACCTGCCCGCGCTGATCACGGCCAATGGCATGCCTCTGCGGCGTCCATCTTTGCGCGAGGTCGCACGTGTGGCCGGCTTGCTCCGTACACCAATGAATGAGGAGGAAAGCGAAGTCTTCTGCGACCTCGCCATCATCGGGGCAGGTCCCGCCGGTCTGGGTGCGGCGGTCTATGCTGCCTCAGAAGGACTCAAGACCGTGGTGCTGGAAAGCTATGCGCCGGGTGGGCAGGCGGGAGCCTCTTCATTGATTGAAAACTTCTTTGGCTTCCCCACCGGTGTAGGTGGCGGCGAGCTGACATATAACGCACAGCTTCAGGCCCATCGTTTCGGGGCGCAGTTCTGCATGCCATCGGAGGCTCTGAAGCTCGGCTTTCACGAGGGCGAGCATGGTGCCAGCCTGCAGGCTGAAGGATGCCATGCCGTGATTCGTGCGAAGTGCGTCATCATCGCCACGGGTGCGCAGTACCACCGGCTTGATGCGGAGGGGCGTGAGGACTTCGAGGGCAATGGTGTCTACCATGCCGCGACGACGCGTGAGGCACGGCTCTGCCAGGGCTCCACGGTGATCGTGACTGGTGCGGGGAATTCTGCCGGGCAGGCGGCCATGTTTCTCTCCGAGCACGCGGCGAAGGTGATCCTGGTGATCCGGGGCGCGGGCCTGTCCACCAGCATGTCAAGCTACCTTTCACGAAGGGTCGAGGCCAAAGCGAACATAGAAATGTTGCGGCACACCGTGATAACGAAGATGACGGGCGGCAAGGTTCTCCAATCGGTGGAACTCGAAAACACCGGCTCCAAAGAACGCCGCACCGTGCAGGCATGTGCTGTTTTTTCCATGATCGGGGCCAAGCCGTGCACAGACTGGTTGCCACCCGAGATCGAGTGCGATGAACGCGGCTTCATCAAGACCGGTCACGCCGTCGCTGGCGCGGCAGCATGGAAGGACGCTGGCCGCTCTCCGGGGCCGCTGGAGACAAGCCGCCCCGGTATCTTTGCTGCAGGCGACGTGCGCTCCGGTTCCGTCAAACGCTGCGCCGCCGCCGTGGGTGAAGGCGGCATGGCGGTGGAGGGTGTGCACGAAGTTCTGAAAACGTACGCCTGAAAAATTTGGACGTTGGCGTTCGAGCGGGATGCAGGCCCATCAGGCAGCAATCAGCGCTTGGACAATCCCAAGTCTTGAAGAGCTCAAGCCCGTTGTGCCCGCCGGATACCGCTCTGAAAATGACCGCGATGCGGGCCTGGCTGAGGTACGTTTCGTCCCCGGGCACGTGAATGAGAGGGGTGAGCGGCCCAATTCCTGCCTTGCGCAGCAACGCTGGTCAGGGCATTTTTAGGCCCCGTTCTTAGGGTTCAGGCGCATTGCTGGGCATGGACAACTCCCTGCCCACCGGTTATTCTATCTGCTTTTATTGTTCCACCTTTTATGCCCAGACTTTCCCTCCTCGTCCTCGGCTGGCTCCTTTGCAGCCTCGCACTGGTCCCCGCCCAGTCCGGCAGTGTCGGCGGTGATGTCTTCTTTGATGGCTACCAGCTCTGGAAACAGGGCGAAAAGCTTGAGCAGGAAGGCAAGAAAGAATCGGCCATCCGTGCCTACCTGGATGCCTACCGGATCATCAGTTCCGTGGCGCAGAACTATCCGGAGTGGCAGCCCGATGTGGTGGGCTACCGCATGCGCATTGTGGAAGGCTCGCTGAAACGGCTGGGGTACAACATTGCCGGGCTGCCCGCAGCCGCCCCCACCCCGGCGGCCACTGGACTGCCCGCCCCCACCGCCCCTCTGCCCGTGCCTCCGGCACCGCAGCCCGGTGGTTACGTTCCCCAAGCACCGGCTCCAGCAGCGGGTGGCAGCACCACGCCGATGGATGTCGTGAACCAGCAGTTCCAGCAGCAGCAACAGCGCATCCAGGAACTGGAGCGCAGCAATGCCAAGCTGCTGCAGGATCTGGATGTCTATTCCCGCGGCTACATGGGCGCTGCCCAGGAGCGCGACCAGCTCAAGGGCATGCAGGCTGACCTGCTGAAGCGGATGGAGGGCATGAACAAGCAGGCCACCACCGACGACGTGGCCACCCAGCAGGAACTACAGCGCCTGCGCAGCGAGGCCAAGATCGTGAATGACATGCTGGCGGCGAAGACCAAGGAGTTCGAGGCGTCCGGCAAAGTCATCGAGTCCCTCCAGAAGGAGAAGGCCGCCCTCATGGAAGACCAGAAGAAGCTGGCGGACGAGGTGGCCAAGGCAAAGCGCGACAACGTGAAGCCTGAGGACATGACCAAGCTCATCGCGGAGAACGCCCGCATCAAGAAGGAACTGGAAGCCGCCAAGGCCCAGGTAGAGAAGCTGAAGTCTGAGGGCGAGAAGAAGGACCAGGAGATCGTGGCCCTCAAGACCCAAATCACCGGCATCCAGGACGAGCTGACGAAGTTGCGCAAGGAGAACACCGCCTACCAGACCCAGGTGGCGGAGCTCACCATGAAGTACAAGGAAATGAGCAAGGAACTGGCCAGCGCGAAGTCCGGCAAGAATGCCTCTCCTGAAGACGCCAAGGCTGCCGAGGAAAACAAGGCCCTGCGTGCCATCATCATGCGCCAGTTGCGACAGCAGGAGCGCGCGCGCCAGGCGAAGGAGTTGGTGATCGCTGAGATGAAAAAACTGGAGAACACTTCCCAGACTCTCATGGAGAATCTGGAAGACCTCACCGCAGGAAAAATCTACATCTCCGTCGCGGAAGAGTCCCTGTTCACGGAGCCTGAGCTCAAGGAAATCCTCGCCTCGAGTGGTGTGACGGCCACACTGGAGGCCCGCTCCGGCATGGCAAAGCCTCCCGGCGCTGCCGCCGCGCCTGAAGCAGGAGGCAACGGTGCCAGCCCGGACACCAAGCCTGCGGCATCCACCTCCAGCGCGAGCAGCACGCCGAAAGGTACCAACGAGGAGACTCTGATGGTGGCGGCGGACTCCGCAATTTTGCGCAGCGACTATGTCGCCGCGGAGCAGAGCCTTCAGGATGCCCTGCGCATGAATCCGAAGAACGCCTTCGCACTGACCAGCTTGGCTGGCATCAAGCTCCGCCAGAAGAAGTATGAGGAGGCGGAGGTGCTCTTCCAGAAATGCCTGGTGTACGCGCCGGACAATTCCGTGGCCCACTACAGCCTGGGCGTTTGCTATTTCCGGCAGAACAAGCTCAGCGATGCGCTTGCCTCTTTTGAAAAGACCGTCTCCTACGATCACAGCAACTCCAAGGCGCACCACTACCTGGGCATCATCGCCAGCAACATGAGCAACCGGAGCCGTGCAGAAGCCGAGTTCAAGAGCGCCCTCGCCATCGACCCGAACTATGGGGATGCCCATTTCAATCTGGCTGTCCTGTACGTGACGGGCACGCCACCCAACTATGAGAAGGCGCGGCAGCACTACCAGAATGCCCTGGATCGGGGCATCAAGCCGGACACGGCTCTGGAGCGCCTGCTGAAAGCACCCACCAGCCCGGCGGTTCAAACCAAGAGCGCCACAGCGGCGGCCCAATAGCCCCAGGGAGCCCCCCGAGGATCCTGCAAAAAACGATTGACCCCCACCGCAGGGCGGCATTTCTTCGCCGCCCTCGTTTCCTCCTTCCACGACCATGCTCGAATTTCTCCGCCGCCAGTCCAAACCCATCATGATCACGGTCGCCGCGATCATCATCGTCGCCTTCACCTTCTGGGGTGGAAACACGCAGGCCGGGAAGGGCGACCTGAGTCCAGAATCCACCGCCATCCGTGTGGCGGGCCGGGACTACTCCTTTTTGGAAGTGAACCGCCTGCAGCGCTCCTTCCAACTCGCCAGACAAACCGGCCTTCCCGGCGTGAGCAATGCATTCGCCCAGGATGTGGTGGGCCTGCACTTCCAGCATGCCAGCCAGAAGACGGGTGGAGCCCTCGGTTATGAGGACGCCCCCTTCGACTATGGCATCAATCTTATCGTGCTGCGAAATGCGTTGGAAAAATTTGGCATCCGCCCCTCTGACGCTGAGGTCCAGGCGGCATTTCAGAAGCTGCCCGCCTTCGCCACGAATGGCCAGTACAACCCTGAAATTGCCAGGGAGTTCGAGCAGTGGATCCGCAACCGCGGCTTTTCGCAGGATGAGCTCTATGAGGTGATCCGTGACTCAATTGGCCTGCAGCGGCTGCAACAGATCGTCGCTGGAAATGTGGTCTCCGGCCCCGGCATAGTGGACCGCTTCTACGCCAGCGCCTTCAACACCATCAAGGCCGCCACCATCCCCTTCCCTCTCGAAGACTTCAAAAAGAAGGTGGAGGTCAGTGAGGATGAGATGAAGAAATACTTCGAGGAGAACAAGGACGGCTACAAGACTGAAGAGAAGCGAGCCTTGACCCTGGTGCTGCTGCCGAAGCCTGACACCGCCACCATGAATGCAGAAGGCACAGTGAAGGCGCAGCGCGAATACCAGGAGAAGGTGCAGAAGTTTGCCGAGAAGGTGCTCGAACCGAAAGTCAACCTGGCCGCAGAAGCCACGGCAGCGAAAGGTGAAGTGAGGCAGATTGCCGCTTTCGCCAGAAGCGCACCTCCTGAAGAGTTCAAGGAAGAGCAGAATCTCGTGGCGGCGATCTTCCGCAACGACCCGAAGACCGCTCCGGTAAGCGACCCCGTGCAGACAGCCAAGGGATATGCCTTCTTCCAGGTGACCGCCGTTGAAGAGCCCAAGCCCCAGGAACTGAAGGACGTGAAGGACAAGGTGCGCGAAGTGCTCGTGAGTCAAAAGGCCGCGGAAGCCATGAGCAAAGCCGCCAACGACACGCGCAAGAAGGTGGAAGACGCCATCAAGGGCGGCAAGACTTTCGCAGACGCCGCCAAGGAGGCGGGAGTCACTCCGCAGGTGATTGCCGAATTCTCCCCAGCGAATCCGCCCCCGGATTTGAGCATCGGCTACCGCATCGCACAGGAATCCCAGTTCACGGCGCCGGGCAACTTCGCCAAGGAAATCCTGGAATCCGAAAATGGTGTGTCGCTGCTCTTTGTAATCTCCAAGGAATTGCGCAAGAACCCGGAGGGCACCACGTCCAAAACGATGATCACCAACTCGCTCGACCAACTGGCCAAGCAGGACATCTTCCGCGCCTGGTTCGAAGAGCAGTACAAGAACTCCCGTATCGACTCGGGCAAGCTGCTGAATGTGGCGCTGAGCAACGAGCGGTAATCCAATCAATCACAAGCGACCCGCCCTAACCCACCAGGGCGGGTTTCTTTTTTTCAGCCAGCACCCCCAGTACACCATGAGCGAATCAAGCGAACGTGATGCGCTCTATGACGAGGCCAGTGGCCTCGTGGCTGTGGGTGACATGGAAGAGGCGGTGAAATTGTATCGCCGCAGTGTGGAGATCGATCCGCAGTTCTTCGATGGCTGGCATGCTCTGGGCATGGCGTTGATGAAATCCGGGAGCATCAAAGAGGCCATTGGCGCGGGGATGATGGCCACCACCATCAATCCCAATGACCTGCTGGCCTGGACCGCACTCTCTCAGATGTACGTGAAGAACGGCCAGATCGCCGAGGCGGAGGACGCCAAGGGCAAGGCGCGCATTCTCTCGCTGGGCGGCAAGGTCGGCTGAAAAACGGCAGATCAGAGCTATCTCATGTGAGGGCCATCAGCCGGGCAATCTGGACAATGCTGCTGCCGCGCTTTCCAGCTTCTTCCTGACCGGCTCCGCCCTCTCCGCCAGTTCCTGCTGACAGCGGCGGTATTCTGCCCTGCCCACCTCTGTCTCAATGTGGATGGGTGGGAATCCGAGAGCTTTCAAATCATAAGGACTGGCGCGCATGTCCATGGCCCGGCCAAACAGGGCGACTTCGAAAGCATCCGCCACGAGGTCGCTGCCGATCCAGGGCCACAGCTTGTAGGCCCATTTGTAAAGGTCCATGTTCGCATGAAGACAGCCGCCCTGCTCCATTTCCAGCCGCGTCTCGAAGCGCGGGTCGAAGGTGTTCAACGGGCGGGCCTCCGGCGTGTAGAAACGGAAGGCATCGTAATGCGTGCAGCAGATGCTCTGGCTCTCCACGAAGGCCGCGAGTTCCTCAGGCGTCATGCGCAGTTCATACCCATTGTGCCGTACCTGCTCAGCGCTTTGCTTGTACACCATGGCCCACTCGTGGAGACCGTGGCAGGCAAAACGCGCCGGACGTGCGACGATGTTCGCGCAGAGCCGCGCCACCCACGCGGCTTCACGGCGTACGCGCTCAGGAAGGACGGGCCATTCCCAAGTCCTCTGTTCGCCATCGCCGTCGAGCCCTGGATTCATTTGAGAATCCTCCGCCTCAGCAAGCCCGGGGCACCACGTCATGAGCTTTCCCGGTGAGAAGCTGTAGTACGTAAAGAGAAAGTCCCATACCGGATGCTTCTCGCCAGCAGAGCGACGTTGTACGAAGGCCTCGGCATGCTCCGCCACGCGGGCCCGGTGGACAGCCTCTCGCTGGCGCCATTCTGTGGACGACAGCGAGAGGCAAGGGAGAGCAAGAGAATCTGTGATTTCTGCTGGCATTCTGCATGAGAGGCACTTACTTTAGAATCATTCTAAATCTAATTCTAAACTGCTATGCCCATCCCAATATCAGTCCAAGCCGCCATCAACACCCAGATCAAGAACGAACTTCAGGCGCACTACAACTATCTGGGCATGGCCGTCCACTTCGAAAACACCCCGTACCGGGGCTTTGCCAAGTGGATGCGCTTTCAGTCCAGTGAAGAGTACGGTCATGCCATGAAGCTCTATGATTTCCTCTCGGATCGCAATGGCCGGGTGGAGCTTACCACGCTCGACGCCCCCAAGACCACCTACGGCGCGCACCCGCTGGACGCCTTCAAGACCTCGTACGCCAACGAGCAGCTCGTCACCGCGCAAATCAATGACCTCTACGAACTCGCGCAAAAGGAGAAGGACTTCGCCACGCTGCAGTTCCTTGCCTGGTTCCTTCAGGAGCAGGTGGAGGAGGAAAGCACCGTGCTGCTCATGATCGAACGCCTGGAACTCGTGGGTGATGATCCCGCCGGCCTGCTGCGCCTCGATGACGAAGCGGGACGCAGGGCAACGACGACCGCCGCCACCGCCGCGGGTGACAAATGATCCATGCTCATGAGAGCATTCCCCATGTAGAAGCCCCGCGCGGCTGCGTATGATGGGGAGTGCTGTTGTTGCCTGCAAAACGTCTCACGCTCACGGGATTCATCCTCGTGGGACTGGGTGGCTTTGCGCCGGGCGCGGAGAAGCTGGACTTCAATCGCGATATCCAGCCCATCCTCAGTGAGAACTGCTACCACTGCCACGGACCGGACAAGGCCGAACGCAAGGGTGGCCTGCGGCTGGATGAAGAGAAGGCAGCGAAGGAAACGAAGGATGGCGTGACTGCCGTGCTCGCCGGGAAAAGCGCGGACAGCGAGATCATCAAGCGCATCCTCAGCCACGACCCGGATGAGGTCATGCCCACGCCCAAGAGCAATCGTAAGCTCACGGCGAAGCAGAAGGAGACGCTGAAGCGGTGGATCGATGAAGGCGCGGTGTGGGGAAAACACTGGGCATTTGAACGGGTGGAGAAGCCCTCAGTGCCGGACCTGGCTGGTTTGAAATCTGAGACTTCGAATTCCAAATCAAACGCAGACAATCCCATTGACGCCTTTGTGCGAGCGAAGCTTCAGCAGGAGAAGCTGCAGCCAAGTCCGGAGGCTTCCAAAGAAACGCTCATCCGCCGAGTGACCCTCGATCTCACCGGTGTGCCGCCCACGCCGGCGGAGGTGGAGGCTTTTCTCAAGGACGCTTCTCCGCACGCCTATGAAAAGGTGGTGGACCGTTTGCTGCAGTCCCCACGCTATGGCGAGCGATGGAGCTGGGACTGGTTGGATGCCGCGCGCTATGCGGATACCAATGGATACCAGGGCGACCCCACCCGCACCATGTGGCCCTGGCGCGACTGGGTGGTGCAAGCCATCAATGACAACATGCCGTACGACCAGTTCACGGTCTGGCAGATTGCGGGCGATCTCCTGCCTGGCGCCTCCCTGGAGCAGAGGCTGGCCACCGGATTCAACCGCAACCACATGTTCAACGGTGAGGGCGGTCGCATCCCTGAGGAGACACGGGTGGAGAATGTCTTCGACCGCGTGGAGACCACCAGCACGGTCTGGCTGGGACTTACCATGGCATGCACCAAATGCCATGACCACAAGTTCGACGCGCTGACGATGCGCGACTACTATGGGCTGTACGACCTCTTCAACCAGACCTCCGAAGAAGGGCGCGGAGGCGGAGGCCGCACCGGCGGTGTGCCTCCGGTGCTGGATGTCGCTGGGACTGGTGAATTGGAAGAGCTCGCGAAACGGGAAAAGCTGGTGAAGGAGGCTGCTGCTGCCGTGGAGAAGTACGAGGAGACGCGCTTCCCTCGCGCCAAAGGCAGACCTGCCTCGGAATCACCTGCGGCAAAGTCGCTTTCGAGCAATGTCACGAGTTCCCTTGCGGAGGCCCCCGCGCGGAGATCCACCGGCCTCATCGATCGCATCCTGACCGACCTGAAGGATGAAGCCGACTACGTGGCTGTCTTGAAGCCGCTGCGTGGCGCGGTAAAGAGGCGTGATGAAGTGGGCAACCGTATCGTCCGGGTGATGGTGATGGATACAATCGCGAAGCCGCGGGAGACGTTCATTCTCTCCAAGGGTCTTTACGATAAGCCCACGGAAACAAAGGTCACTGCCGCAACACCTGCGGCACTGCCATCCATGCCAGCCGGAGCGCCACGCAACCGCCTGGGATTGGCGCAGTGGCTGGTGGCGCGGGACAATCCGCTCACTGCGCGTGTCACGGTGAACCGCTTCTGGCAGGCGCTGTTTGGCATCGGGTTGGTAAAGACGGCAGAGGATTTCGGCGTGCAGGGTGAAAAACCGCTGCACCAGTCACTGCTGGACTGGCTCGCAGTGCACTTCATGGAGAGCGGCTGGGATGTGAAGGCGCTCCACAAGCTCATGGTCATGAGCGCGACCTACCGGCAGTCTTCGAAAGTATCCCCGGCTCTGCTGGAGCGCGATCCGCAGAACCGCCTGTTGGCGCGCGCGCCCCGCTACCGCCTGCCTTCATGGATGATTCGTGATGCCGCGCTCTTCTCTTCCGGCCTGCTCAAGGAAAAACTCGGCGGGCCGCCGGTGAAGACCTATCAGCCCGAGGGCATCTGGGAGGAAGCGACCTTCGGTAAGATCACGTACAAGCCGGACACAGGCGAGGCTCTGCACCGCCGCACGCTCTACACCTTCTGGCGCCGCATCGTGGGACCGACCATGCTTTTCGACAATCCTGCGCGCCAGTATTGCTCCGTGAACGTGAGCCGCACGAACACGCCGCTGCATGCGCTCATCACGCTCAATGATATCACCTATGTGGAGGCCGCGCGAGCCCTCGCCCAGCGTGTGCTGCTCGCGGAGAAGGACGATTCTGCGAGGCTCAACCTCGCCTACCGCCTGGTGCTGGCACGCGATGCGAAGGCCGATGAACGCGACATCCTTCTGCAACGGACGGAATATCTCAAGACCCAGTACGGCGAGGACAAAGCCGCGGCGGAGAAGTTGCTCAAGGTGGGAGAATCGCCAAGAGATACCTCGCTAGATGCGGGGATGCATGCCGCATGGACCTCCGTGTGCCTGCTGGTGCTGAATCTGGATGAGGCGCTGACGAAGGAGTGACTTGATGAATCCCGCCAACCAAATCAACCAGCATCTGACCCGCCGTGCCCTGTTTGGGAAGGCGGCGCACGGACTTGGGGCGGCAGCCCTGGGCTCGTTGCTCACGCGGGATGGCTTTGCCACCCTGCCGGACAAGCTCGCGCCAGTGCTGCCGCATTTTGCACCAAAGGCGAAGCGGGTGATCTACCTGCTGCAGAATGGCGCTCCAGCGCATGTGGAGCTTTTCGACTACAAGCCGAAACTCAAGGAATGGCACGGCAGGCAGATCCCGGATGAGGTAGTGGGCGGACGCCGCTTCAGCACCATGACCGGTACGCAGACGGAGCGGCCGGTGCTGAGTAACATCACGAACTTCGCGCAGCACGGCCAGAGTGGCGCGTGGGTGAGTGACTTCATGCCTCACACGGCAGCGATTGCGGATGACCTGTGCTTCATCAAATCCATGCACACGGAGGCGGTGAATCACGCGCCGGCGATCACGTTCTTCCTCACGGGCGCCGAGCAGGCGGGCCGCCCCAGCATGGGCTCCTGGCTGAGCTATGGCTTGGGCAGCGACTCCAGCGACATGCCTTCCTTCGTGGTGATGACCTCGCGGGACAAGGAAGCCTCCTGCGGGCAGATTTTCTACGACTTCTACTGGGGCAGCGGCTTCCTGCCATCGAAGTATCAGGGGGTGAAGTTCCGCGGCAGCGGAGACCCGGTGCTGTACCTGAGCAATCCCGAAGGCATGAGCCGCTCAGTGCGCCGTGGCTTGCTGGATGATCTGGCGCAGCTCAATGCCATGAAGCTCGCTCAGTCGGGCGATCCGGAGATTGCCACGCGCATCTCCCAGTATGAGATGGCGTACCGCATGCAGGCCAGCGTGCCGGAGCTCACCGATTTCTCCACGGAGCCAAAGCACATCCTGGACATGTACGGCCCGGACGTGATGAAGCAGGGCAGCTATGCCTACAACTGTCTTATGGCACGACGCCTCGCCGAGCGCGGGGTGCGTTTCACCCAGCTCATGCATGCCGGGTGGGATCAGCATCGCAACCTGAACACCCAGCTCAAGATCCAGTGCCAGGATACGGACGCACCGAGCGCCGCGCTGGTGAAGGACCTGAAGCAGCGTGGTCTGCTGGAGGACACCTTGGTGATCTGGGGGGGTGAGTTCGGACGCACGCCCTTCCTGCAGGGCAAGATTTCCGAGACTGCCCAATGGGGCCGTGACCACCATCCGTATGGATTCACCCTCTGGATGGCAGGCGGCGGTGTGAAGCCCGGCATCAGCCACGGGGCCACGGATGAATTCGGTTTCAATGCGGTGACGGACAAGGTCCACGTGCACGACTTCCAGGCCACGGTCATGCACCTGCTGGGCATCGATCATGAGCGCTTCACCTTTCGCTTCCAGGGACGGCAATTCCGGCTGACGGACGTGCACGGGCACGTGGTGAAGCAGGTGCTGGCGTAGAAGAGAAAGGACAAAACACCGAATTCCACATTGCGTCGCATGCAGGCTGCGGTGAGCATTTGCCCGTGGTGACCAGTTCCGTCCAATTTGCTGCCATTGTCCTCGCCTGGCTGAGCGTGGCCTCCACGCTGAGTGCCCATTCCGGCATCCTGAATACCGCGCGGATCACGTTCACCGGGGACGCCATGCTGGTGAATACCGAGGTCGCGCTGCGAGAAATCCTGCTGGTGCATGGTTTGCGCGATGACGCGCAAGGCGGCATGGACGCCGATGCCGTCAAGGCGGCCGTGGAGCGCCATGAGCAATACATCACCAGCCATCTTGAGGTGAACGCGGACGGTCAAAAGCTCACCGGACGCGTGCTCCAGTCCACGCCTCCTGCGGCCTACACCACGCCCAGCCAGACGAAATACCGGTTCCAACTCCGTTATGTGTTTGGCGACTTGCGGCCTGCCGAGGTCACGCTGCGGCAGAACATGCTGCGGGAATTCTCCGTGACGGGAGGCCATCCGTGGCATGTCACCTATCTCTTCGGCGTCACCCAGGCGGATGGAAAGGTGCAGCATGTGTCCCTTTCCCCATCGCAGGATCTCAAGATCCAGACGGGACTCATCACGAATCGCAGTGGTGATGCAGTCGCATCTTCCGAAGCCGCTGCGTCAGGGGCCATGCCCCTCAATGAGAAGGTCCAGAAGATCCTCTTCTCTTCGCCCATTGTCCTGCTGGTCCTGGCAGTTGCAGCGGCCGCCACGTCCGTAGTCATGGTGTTGCGGCAGAAACGTCGCGGCGCCTGACCGCGCAGATCCTGCTCGCCGTCTGCGAAGCCACGCGATAATCTCCGCGCCAGCCCATCATGCGCCGCACCTGCACGCTTCCCCTTCTGCTCGCCGTGATCTGCTGGACTGCAGGGGAAGTGAATGCTCCAGGGCAGTCCGGCAAAAAGATCTACCTCGCGCCGGATGATCACACCGACTTCATCTGGAGCGCCTCTGAGGCGGACTACTACGGCTACTTCCAGAAGATGCTCAGCTATCATCTGGACCAGATCAAGAACACCTCCAAGGAGCCCGTGGGACGCCAGAGCAAGTTCACCACCGACGGCACGCTTTGGCTCAAGGTATTTCGCGATGGCAGTCTGAAGCCGGAATTCGATCTGTCCGGGAAGCACGATCGCTTTGCCGAACTCATGCAGCGGCACAAGGAGGGCAATCTCACCACCCCGCTCACCCCGCTGGTCTGCTCCTGGGGCGGCGCTCCCGCGGAGGCGGTGCTGCGTTCCATGTACTTCCCCGGCAGACTGGAGCGGCAATACGACATGCGCTTCCGTTTTGCCCAGGCGTTGGAAAATCAGACCCTCCCCTTCGGCCTCGGCTCGCTGTGGAGTGGCTCAGGAGCGAAGTACGCGTGGCACGGCGTGTGTGCGTGCGCCACCGTGGTGAAGGAGGACGAGTTGCGCAATCGCGACCGCGAGATCTACCGGTGGCGCGGACAGGATGGCAGTTCCATGCTGATGAAGTGGTATTCGTACTACACGAACGAAAGCATCGGCGGCTATGCGGAGGCCAGGAAACCCGACAGGGCCACGGAACTGCTGCTCAATGAACCACGGTTCCAGGGCTACAAGGTGCTTGGGGCCTTCGGTCAGGGATGGGATGACAAGCTGACTCTGAATAGCGACATCCGCGACTACGTGTGGAAACGCAATGCTGATGAGCATGAGGTGCGCGTCTCCAACACCATCGATTTCTTCGAGGAGTTCGAGACCCAGCAGGCGCCGTTGCTCCAGGATTTCAGCGCCGCCTTCGGCAATGACTGGGACATCCAGCCTGCATCCATTGCGGAAGTGTCCGCGCGGGTGAAGCGTGCACTCATCAAACTGCGCGCCGCGGAGGCGATGACGTCCTTTGTGGCGCTGGAGAATCCATCGTTCAAGGAGGATGCCACCACGAGGCGGGCGCGCGAACTCGCCTTCCTGAATCTTGGCCTGTACTTCGAGCATGATCTCACCGTCACGGGATTCGCGCAGGAACGGCTGGACTGGCAGAAGCGGTTGGTCGAGGAAATCGATCGGTATGTGCAGGCGCTGCACGTCGATGCCAAGTCAGCGCTGGGAGCGATGATCAAGAAGTCCGGCAATGGCACCCGCTTCTTCGTCTTCAATCCCCTGGGCTGGGAGCGCACGGATGCGGCGGACATTCCCTGGACGGATGGCTCACCCGTGCATGTGGTGGATATCACCACGGGTGAGGAGGTGCCTTCGCAATTCGTGCCCACTTCCGTGAAACCCGTGGCGCTGCGTTTTCTCGCGTCCGGGGTGCCGAGCACGGGATACAAGGTCTATGAGGTGCGCTCAGGCAAAGGCAGGGGTGCTGACACGACGCTCGCACATGAGGCATCCACCATTGCGAATGAGTTCTACCGCATCACCCTTTCCGGTCGTGGCGCCATTACCAGCATGCAGCCGGCGGGCGGTGGGTTGGAGTTTGTGAAGGGATCGAGCAGCCTGAAGTTCAACGACCTCACCACGAATCCGAACAGCAAGACAGCCGCGAGTGGTGGCACGGTGAGTCTGGAGGGAAGCGTGGGGCCAGTGTCCGTGACGCTGCGCGCGGTGCGTCGCGAAATCCCGGCGCACACGGTGAAAATCACGATGTATCGCGGCATACCGCGTGTGGACATTGAGAACACCGTCACGGAGAACTTCGGCAATATGCCGCACTATTGGGCCTACCACACCGCACTCGGTGACAGTCCGGACACACACCACGAAGAGGTGGGCGCGGTGCTGCTGGCCAAGCTCACCCCGGACGCCGGGCACTACTCTCCTGCTGCGGCGAGGTATGATCTGCTTACCATGAATTCGTTCGTCACCATGACGGGAAGGATCGGAAGCACCGCCGCCGGGCTCACGCTTTCGAATGCGGATGGGCTCTTCTTCCGACTGGGGAACAGCACCGCGCACAGCTTGGATACCATCACACCTTCTTTCCATCCCCTGCTGGGTGGCAAGTTCACAGGACTGGAGAGCCAGGGTCACGATACCCGCTTTCTTCAACGCTACGCATTGCGGGCGCACACCTCCTATTCTCCGGTGAGCGCCATGAAGTTCGCGCAGGAGCATCAGAATCCTCTTGTGGTCGGTGCCATCACCGGAGGGAAGGTCTATCCAGAAGACCGTGCCTCACTGCTGCAGGTCGACAATCCCAACGTACTGCTCTGGGCGCTGAAACCGCATGACGACGGCATAGGCAAAGGGCTGGTGGCGCGGGTGTGGAATCTCGCCACTCGCCCCCAGAGCTATACCATCTCCACGCTGCGTCCCATGACGGAAGCGCGACGCGTCACTCACATCGAGACGGACGATGCCACACTGACCGCCCCCATCATGAAGGATGGGAAGATGACGGCCACCGCCCACGGGTATGAGATGCAGACGCATCGCATGGTGCTGAGCGGGAAGCAGTAGCCGAGCAATAAGGCGGCGCCATCCCACCCGCAGGAAAGGTGGGAAACCCGGACGTGCGGTTGCCCTCAGTGAAACAGCCGGTGGGGCGTCTCCCATCCAGGAACGTGAACCTGCCACCATGGCATCGAAGAGCTCCTGAGCCTCGCCATGACGCCGCAGGCGTGCTTCACGAAGCGCTGGATAGTCCGCGCTCCCCTGACTGCTACTTCTGCCTCAGATCAAAGCACACGACCTTGTCCTTCCGGCGGACGATGAGGCGGCCATCGTAGGGCGCCGGTGTAGGACACCACATGGCCTGCAGCTTGGCCCGGCCCAGAAGCTGATAGCTTGTGGGATCGGCCTTGATCAGGCGGAGGAAATTCCCGTTCTGCTCCACGCTGAGAATCTTTCCATCCACCAGCAACGGTGAGGTGATGGTGCTTTCCACATCCTCCTGCCACTTCACCTTGCCGTCCGCGAGGCTCACGCACTGGTGCTTGCCACCGCACATGAGGTATACATGGCCTTCATGGATGAGGGGTGAGCCTGTGTAGCGACGGGACATCCACCAGTGCGACCAGAGAGTCTTGGGCGCGGCATCCTTCTGGGCGAGATAACAACGCAGTCCCACATTTTGGGTGCCGCTGAAGATTACAAGGCGATCACCCTCGATCACCGGAGAGGACTGGCCACCGCCCTCCACCTCCCAGCGCTTCTCACCCGTGGCGGGGTCGAGGCCGAAGAGGCCCTTGGAGGCATTGCACACCAGTGTGGTTTTGCCGTCGCTGGTCTTCCAAAGAATCGGGCTCGCGGTGTCACCCTTTACGTCCTTGCTGGTCCAGAGCGTCTTGCCCGTGGTCGCGTCCACGCACATGAGTCCTCCCGCCATGACATAGACCCTGTCACCGTCCACGAGCGGGGAACTTCCGGCGCCGGCGGGTTTCAATTCCGTCTTCCAGACCATCGTGCCCTTCTCCGCATCCACGGCATAGAGGTGGGTGCTGCCCACGGCATACACCTTGCCGTCCACCACCGCAGGTGTGCCAGAGGTGCGGCGGCCGGTGGGTTTGCCATCATGATCAAACTTCCAGAGTTCCTTCCCGGTCTGGCCATCGAGACACACAATGGTGTCGCGGCCCACTTTCAGGGTATCGGGAATGGCCTTTAGGATGCGTTCGCGTACTGCGGTGTCGGGGAATTCCGCCTCGGCCCAGGCCATCATCTCAGCGGCATTGGCGAAGGGCTTGCCCTGTCGTTTCGCGACCTTGTCGAGCTGTTCTACATCGATGGCACTCTTGCCCTGCTTGAAGCGCTGTTCAGCCCAGGAGCCGAGCACCAGCTTTTGCTCTTCGCTGAAGTTTTCCTCGACCCACTTTTTCGCCGCCTCTTCCAATGC
>JAEYUU010000016.1 GCA_023429545.1 Verrucomicrobiota bacterium | reverse complement strand
GCATAGTATTGGTCCACGGCAATCAGCAGGCTCCTGTCCCATTCACGCAGCTTCGGCCAGCGGGTGAAGATTTGCTCGAGCAGATCCGCCACCGTGGCACCGGGGGCAAGATTCACAGGCACCTCATCGGCGCCCGCGACGTCCCGCAGCACGGAAAAGAAAAGGACACGTACAGTCATGATGCGGGAAGCCTGGCGGGATCGAGAATACCAATGCAGGGGAGGTTTCGGTAGTGCCCCTGATAGTCCATGCCGTAGCCCACGACAAACTCATCCGCGATCTCGAAGCCGATGTAATCCACCCCCACCTCGCGCTCGCGCGGGCGCTGCTTGCTGAGGAGCACCGCCGTGCGCAGGCTCGCCGGCTCGCATTCAGAAAGGATGCGAGTCTGCACGGTGCCGAGGGTGAGACCAGTATCCAGGATGTCGTCGATGAGCAGGACGTCGCGTCCCCTGAGGTCAAAAGGCAGCTCCAGGGCCAACTGGACCTGCCCTGTGGAACTTGTCCCGCCATGATAGCTGCTCACCGAGAGCGTGTGCAGACGCACCGGCAGCGTCACATCCCGCAGCAGGTCCGCCACGAAGAAGAGGGCGCCATCCATGAGGGCCACCACGGTCAGCTCGCGACCGGCGAAGTCATTCCGGATGCGGCCAGCCAGCTCCCCCACCCGCTGCCGGATGGCCACCTCATCCAGCAGAATGCGCTCCACGCTGGAAAGAATCCCTGCAACACCTGCACTCATGCGTAACTATTGGCACACGCCATGTCTGTCTTCTACCCCTCGTCCACGCCTGCTGGCAAACCGAATCTCGCAGACCTGCGCCTGAGCTATGAAAAGGGCGCGCTGGATGAGCACACCCTGCCCGCCGACCCCATGGAACTTTTCCGCCTCTGGATGGAGGATGCGCTGGCTGCCGGAGTGGTGGAAGCGAACGCCATGACCCTGGCCACGGTGTCCCCTGATGGGCAGCCCTCCTCGCGCACCGTGCTGCTCAAGGGATATGATGAGCGCGGGTTCTCCTTCTTCACCAATTACCACAGCCGTAAAGGTCGTGAACTGGAGGCCAATCCCAGGGCGGCCATCACCATCCTGTGGAAGGAGCGCGAACGGCAGGTGTGCATGCGTGGCAGCGTCACGCCGCTGAGCCGGGAGGAAAGCGATGCCTATTTCCAGAGCCGCCCCTACGGCAGCCAGATCGGCGCCTGGGTGAGCGAACAGAGCCAGGTCATCCCCGATCGCGAGTGGCTGGAGTCCCGGGATCGGGACCTGAAGTCGAAATACCCGGAAGGCAAGGTGCCTCTCCCCCCGACCTGGGGCGGGTTCGTGCTGGCGCCACAGGAGCTTGAGTTCTGGCAGGGCAGGCCCAGCCGGCTACATGACCGCATGCTGTACCGCCGTGAAGGAAGCGGCTGGGTGCGGGCGAGATTGAGCCCGTAAGAGGGCTAAGGCGCTCCTTGAGCCGGTCTTGCATCAAGGCGGCATGGCAACAGCCAGCCCAGGGAGTCGGAGAGCCGCTTCAATGTGCACAAACTGGCAGGTTTGGCGGCGTATGCATTCAAGACAGCCGGCGAGCGACACGCTATTCTTGCACCCATGAAGCACCCCTGGCTACCCTCCTTGAGCCTTGCCCTTGCCGCAGGACTGCTCTCTGGCGCCACCGGAACAGGCACGCAGGCTGTGGTCTCTCCACCTGCCGCGGAGGTGGTTGAGCGGTTGCAGCTCGATCCCTTTTACAAGAAGCACCTCGATGTTGGCGGCTTCTCCATCGTGTCCTCAGGGAAGGTGCCGGATGCGGCGTTGCGTGAAGCCGCGTGGATCATTGATCACATGCTGGGTAATCGCCCTGACATCCTCCGCGCTCTTGCTGCCAACAAGGTCCGCTTCGCCATCATGGCCCATGATGAGTTCACCACCAGCATTCCTGAACATCGCAATCTGAAGCCCGCCCCCTACTGGGACAAACGCGCTCGCGGCCTGGGCGCCAGCCCCATGCGCCCCGCGGTGAGCTGCGGCGCGGAGAATCTGCTGGCCTATCCCGGTGATCCCTACGCGAAGGAGAACATCTGCGTCCATGAGTTTGGCCATGCGCTCCACCAGATGGGAGTGAACAGCATCGACCCAACCTTCGATGCGCGCCTGGGTGCCGCTTATGATGCCGCCATGAGTGCCGGACTGTGGAAGGATACCTATGCCGCGAGCAACAAAAACGAGTACTGGGCGGAAGGGGTGCAAGACTGGTTCGACACCAACCGCGAGAACGACAACCAGCACAACCACATCAACACCCGCGAGGAACTGAAGGGCTATGACCCGGGCCTGGCCGCCCTGCTGAACGAGGTATTCGGTGACAAGAACTGGCGCTACCAGCGGATCGCGGACCGGTTGCCGGAAGCTCGCGCTCATCTGGAGGGATGGGATGTGGCCGGGGCCCCGACCTTCGCATGGCCCAAAGCCCTGGTGGAATGGCAGGAGAAGAACCGCAGCCCGCTCATCAGCTCGCGGGAGTATGCCGCAGTGCCCCTGGTCGCCATCGACGCATCCCAGCCACCGGCATCCCAGGAGGGAATTGAAAAGAGCATGCTTCACTTTTTCAACACACGACGCGACGCGGTGAAACTCTGGTGGGTGGATCCCAGGGGTGCTCGCAAACCCTACGGCACTGTCGCACCCAACGGCGACTCGATGCAGCAAACGTATGCCGGCCATGCCTGGCTGGTGACCGATGAACTCGGCAATCCCCTGGGTCACTGCGTTGCGCTGACCAGGAGTGGGAAGGTCGTGATCGAGTGAAGAAACAAAAACACGTCGGGCCGCGCGCTCCCAAAACCACAACTTCAACCCCTCCCATGAACCATCTTTGGACAGGCGTCTTCCCTGCCATCACTACCCAGTTTCACAAGGACCAGAGCCTGGACATTGAGGCCACCCTCCGCCACGCAGAGGTCCTCATCGCGTCAGGGGTGAACGGCCTCATTGTTTGCGGTTCACTGGGTGAGAATCAGAGTCTCGCGCCTGAAGAGAAGCGCAAGGTGGTGGAAGCCTTCGTGAAGATGAGCGCGGGGCGGGTGCCGGTACTCAGTGGAGTTGCGGAGAGCAGCACTGTCGCAGCCTGCCAGTATGTTCGGGATTGCGAAAATCTGGACGCTGCGGGGTTCATGATCATGCCCGCGATGGTGTACAAGGCAGACGCCCGCGAGACGCTCGCCTACTATCGCGCAGTGGCTGCTGCCACGGGCCTGCCGTGGATGCTGTACAACAACCCCATCGGCTACACGGTGGACGTCACTCCGGAGATGATGCTGGCCCTTTCCGATGTGCCAAATCTCGTCGCGATGAAGGAGAGCTCCGGGAACACGCGCCGCATCACGGAAATGCGCATGGTGAATGGCGATCGTTTTGCACTCTTCACGGGTGTCGATGATCTCATCCTGGAAAGCTCCATTTTAGGCATTGATGGCTGGGTCGCCGGGAGCGGCATCGCCTTTCCGCATGAGAACCAGCAACTCTGGGAATTCACGCGGGCGGGACGTTGGGATGAGGCGCGGACACTGCTGCAGTGGTTCCACCCCCTGCTGAAACTCGATACGCACCTGAAGTTCGTGCAATACATCAAGCTCATGGTGCAAGAATGCGAACTGGGGAGCGAATGGGTGCGCGAGCCGCGGCTGCCGCTGGAGGACGGTGAGCGTGATCGGGTGCTGGAGATTATTCGCCAGGGACTCGCTGGAAGGCCTGCACTGAATAGGCGCGCAATTTGAGTCCGCGAGCGGCGTATGTG
>JAEYUU010000763.1 GCA_023429545.1 Verrucomicrobiota bacterium | reverse complement strand
CGGCCACGCTGGGCAGCGCCATGCTGAGTTCCGCTACACCGAGTCCGGTGAGGATGGCCGCGCCGAGAGGATCGCCGGCCACGCCACCGCACACACCCACCCACTTGCCCTCCTTTTTCGCGGCCTTCACCGTGAGATCGATCATCCGCAGCACAGCTGGGTGCAGGCCATCGACAAACTTAGCCAGCGCCGGGTGCAGCCGGTCCATGGCCAGGGTGTATTGGGTGAGGTCGTTCGTGCCGATGGAGAAGAAGTCCACCTCCTTCGCGAACTCCGCCGCCATCATCACGGCGGAGGGCACCTCCACCATGATGCCCATCTCCACGGGAGCCGCGCCAATTTCCGCCCGCACCTTTTCCGCCATGTCACGCGCGGCATGCCAGTCCTCCACGGTGGCAATCATCGGGAACATGATCTTCACCGGTCCATGCTGCGAGGCACGGTAGATGGCGCGAAGCTGGGGGTGAAAGAGCTCCGGCTTGCGCAGGCAAAGACGGATGCCTCGTACGCCAAGAAACGGATTCTCCTCCTTTTGCAGGGCCAGGTAGGGCAGTTCCTTGTCGCCCCCGATGTCCAGCGTGCGGATGATGAGCGGCAGACCATGGAGCGCCTTGACCATGGCGGCATAGGCCTCGTACTGCTCGTCCTCCGTGGGTGGTGTGTCACGATCCAGGAAGAAGAACTCCGTGCGCAGCAAGCCGATGCCCTCAGCTCCGGTTTCCACCGAGGCGGCGGCCTCGGCGACCTTGCCGATGTTCGCCACGACTTCCACACGATGTCCATCCGTGAGGATGGCAGGCTGGTAACGTTCCTTGTTCTCGTATTCGCGGCGCGCGTGCAGATCCTGCTGGAAGGCACGAGCGGATTCCAGATCCTTCTCACTGGGTTCCACCCATAGCTGGCCGGCGCTGCCATCCAGCACCACGGTGATGCCGACTTTTTGCTCAAGCACCGCAGGGCCAGCGCCCACCATCGCAGGAATATCCAGCGAGCGGGCGATGATGGCCGTGTGTGAAGTGGGTCCTCCTGAGGCGGTGCACAGTCCGAGCACCTTGCGCGGATCGAGCCTGGCCGTATCCGATGGGGTGAGATCATCCGCCACGAGAATCACGGGGCCCTCTGGCAACGAGGTTTCTGCATGGTCCGCACCGGCAAGCAGGCGAAGCACGCGCTGCCCCACATCATGCAAATCCACTCCACGGGCCGCGATGCGTTCATCGGCAATCTCACGCATCTCCACCACGCGGCGTTCGATGGTGGTTTGCCAGGACCATGCGGCGCTCTTGCCTGCCTCGATGCGCACGGTCACCTCTTCCAGCAACTCGTCATCCTCCAGCATGGCCTGATGCGCGCGGAAGATGGCGGCGTTTCCCTTGCCACTCCGCTCACTCACAGCGGCGTGGATTTCTTCCAATTGCTGGTGGGCGGCATCAAGTGCTCCGCGCAGGGCGCGCTTTTCCTCCTCCACATCCCTGCCCTGCTCGCTGAACTGCAGGCTGGCCGTCTGGAACACATATAGTGTGCCAATCGCCAGCCCCGGGGACGCGGTGACGCCGGTGATGGATCGCCCCGCCGAAGCCGGCACCCAGATGTCCGAGGCCGCCGCAGGTATCAACGCATGGGACTCCTCCATGTCATCCAGTCCGGCGGCCACTGCTTCACGCAACGCTTCCAATGCCTTTGTCTGGTCCGGGCCAGACGCCTGGATGATGATCTTTTCGCCGCCGGGTACGCCCAGCTTCAGGAGGGAGGCCATCGCCTTCCCATTGGCGACCTTGCCGCCGAACTTCACCCGGATGTTCGAGTCGAACTGGTTCGCCACGGCAGTGAACGTGGTGGCGGGACGCGCATGCAGTCCCGCAGCGCCCACGATGGTCACTTCGATCTGCTGGCCATCCACGAGTTCCTGGGTGGGCACGCCCTTGGGCTGCTGGCGGTTCAGGGCGTTGACGTTATCGATAGCATCAGTGGTGGTGGCAAGACGGTGTGCGGAGGCGGGATCATCCAGCACATCCGTGAGCGCGGCGAGCACGCCCAGGTGCTCATCTGACTTCGCGGCAATGCCGACCACCAGATGCGCCGTGGCTCCATCATTCCATATCACACCCTCCGGGATCTGGACCACGCACACGCTGGTCTTTTTGATCAACACACGATCCTGCGGCATGCCGTGCGGGATGGCAATGCCGTGGCTGAGGTAGGTGTTTGCCTGGCGCTCCCGTCCCAACATGCTTTCGATGTAGCCGGGATCGATGCAGCCACTCTCCACCAGCAGCTGGCCGGCGGCACGAATGGCTTCTTCCTTGGTCTTCGCGCTTACGCGAAGGCGGACATTCTCGGTGGTGAGGGAAATCATGGCGGAAGGAAGGTTTCGAATTTGCGGAAGGGTTCGGGCACTCATGCGTCGATGGGTTTCTTCAGGAAGAACATCGCGCCGGCCGTGACCACCGTGCCCGCGACAATGGCCACGAGGTAGGCCACCAGATGCGTGACCGCTCCGGGAATGAGCGCCGCGAAGATGCCACCGTGCGGCACGAGGAACTGCACATTGCTCACCATAGAGATCGCTCCCGCCGTGGCCGAGCCGAGAATGAGCGCGGGGATCACCCGCAGCGGATCCTTCGCCGCAAAGGGAATCGCGCCCTCGGTGATGAAGGAGAGACCCAGCACCAGGGCAGGCGCGCTGGCGCTACGCTCATCCGCATCGAAGCGGTTCTTGAATAGAAACGAGGCGAGCGCCAGTCCCAGCGGAGGTGTCATGCCCGCAGCCATCACCGCTGCCATGGGGGTGTACACCTTGCTGGCCAGCAGACCGACAGCAAAGGTGTACGCTGCCTTGTTCACCGGGCCGCCCATGTCGAAGGCCATCATCGTTCCCAGGATGATGCCGAGCAGCGCCGCATTCGTGCCACGCATGCTGTTGAGCCACGCAGTCATGGCATTCAGCACCGTCTGCACCGGCGGTGCGATGACGAAGATCATCAGCAACCCAACGATCACGGTGGAGAGAAAGGGCAGGATGAGCACCGGCTTCAGTCCCTCCAGCGTGGGAGGGAGCTTGATTCTCTCCGCGAGGAACTTCGTCAGGTAGCCCGCGAGGAACCCCGAGGCGATGCCTCCCAGGAAACCTGCGCCCATCTCCTGCGCGAGGAATCCCCCCACCATGCCGGGTGCGATGCCAGGACGATCCGCGATGGAAAACGCAATGAATCCTGAAAGCACCGCGACAAACAAATGAAAGGCCGCGCCGCCACCAATCTGGCTCAGTGCCGCTGCGAGCGTGCCTTTTTGATCGCCCGCATAGATGCCGCCAAACGCAAAGGCGAGGGCAATGGCAAGACCACCCGCGATGACGATGGGCAGCATGTAGGACACGCCCGTCATGAGATGCTTGTAGGGACCCGTGCGGGCCTTGGAGCGCGCGGCTTTCGCGGCTTCCACACTAGAGGCCAGGTCCATGCTGCCCGCCGCTTCCACCGGTTGCTTCAGCGCGGTCTCAATCACCTCGCGGCCACTGTGCATCGCGTGCTTGGTGCTCGTCATGAAGAGGCGCTTCCCGGCAAAAGGCGCCGTGTCCACCTTCGTCTCCGCTGCAATCACCACAGCGTCGGCAGTGGCAATGTCCTCCGCGGTGAGTTTGTTTTGTGAACCCACGGAGCCCTGCGTCTCCACCTTGATCTCATAGCCGAGTGCCTTGGCTGCCTTCTGCAGCGCCTCTGCCGCCATGAAAGTATGAGCAATGCCAGTTGGGCACGCGGTAATGGCCACGATGCGCTTCCAGCCTGACGACGCGGTTGTTGCAACGTCTGATGCAGGAACTGGAACGGGTATAGG
>JAEYUU010000705.1 GCA_023429545.1 Verrucomicrobiota bacterium | reverse complement strand
AGGAAACCTTCGACAGCAAATTCTACCACGAGCATCCGGAATGGCGCTGCGTGGATCGCGATGGCACACCCACCATGCACATGAGCCACGCGGTGCCGGAGGTGCGCCAGCATCTGCTGGATATCCTGAGTGAGACGCTCGAACTGCAACCGGAGGGTGTGGGCATTCTCTTCCATCGCGGCATGCCGCTGATGCTCTGGGAGGATGCCTTTCGCACGCGCTACAAGGAGATGCACCATGCCGAGGCGCGCGACGTGGATGAAAGTGATCCCAGGCTCCAAGCAACGCGCGCGGCGATCATGACGGACTTCCTGCGACAGATCCGCACACTGCTCGATGAGACGGCCAAGAAACAGGGCCGCACAGAGCGGTACAAAATCTCGCTGGGGACCTTCAGCAAGGAGGCGGACAACCAACGTTGGGGACTGGACCTGCCGCTCTGGATCAAGGAAGGGCTGGTGGATGAACTTGGCGTGGCGTGGTTCGCGCACCACACGTCCTTCGCACAGCCTGACATGGTGTATTACAAGAAGCTGACGGAGGGCACGAAGGTGGGCCTGTATCCCTTCGTGATTTCATGGAAGTCCGGCCAGCCCAAGGACCTGTGCACGAAGGTGACGAACTTTTACAAGACAGGCGCAACGGGCATTGCCGTGTGGGATCCGAGTGTGGAAGTCGGCTGGACGGAGAAGCCCCATGGCAATCTCTTCGAGGTGCTCGGAAGATTGGGGCACCGCGAGGACATCGCGCGCTGGGGGAAGCAGGGTGTTCCCCTGCCGCTGACGATTCCGCTCACGAAGCTGGATGAGAATGAGTACAGCCGGTGGTTTCCGACGACGGGGTTTTAGGGGGGTAGGCGGGCGTTCATGGTGGTCCGAACTCTCCGTATGCGGACCACCATTTCTCACCATTCCCCATCCCGCTTGAACTTCTCTCGCACGTTCTTGCTGAAGGTGGCGATGGACTTCTCCAACTCCTCCGCGATTTCCGGCGTGTGGCGTCCGGCGGAGTCGCGCACCACGGGAATCACCGTGTTGCATTCATTGGCATCCATGAAGCGTGCGGCTTCGAGAAGTCCTTCCTGCTCCTCCGGCGGCAGCACCATGAAGCCGTGCTTGTCCGCGTGGATGAGATCGCCGGGATTTACCCTGGTGCCGAAGACCTCCACTTCACAACCCCAGCGTACGGGTGAGGGAAAGGCGTGCCCCACGCAGAGACGACGGGCGAGTGACTTGAAGCCCGCATTGGTCATCTCATCAAGGTCGCGGATCGCCCCATCCGTGATGGTGCCGATGCATCCCAGCGCGCGGTGCGCATTCGCATTCACCTCACCCCAGAAGGCGCCGATGACGCGGGGTTTGTCGAGATCCTGCACCACCACGATCTTCGGTCCGGGAATGCTGGCCACGTACCGTCGGTATTCCGCGCCGGCGTTGGGGTTCGCCTGGCGGTGCTGCGGGTTGCTGGGCTCGATCACTACCGTGATCGCATATCCCACCATGGGACCCATCTGCGGCATGAAGTCCCGCGTCTCCTCGATGTTGAAGGCATCGGCAGCAGGATCACGCTTCGTGATCTGTTCCCATCCGTTGTAGATGGTCGGGGTGTTCCAGCGCTTGAGTTGCAGAAGTTCCGAATACGGGAGCGGGCGGGGTGCGGGATCCATGGAGGTGTGTTGGGTCGTGTAGGTTGCGCAGCGCATCACAACATGGTTGGCGGGCGGCGCGCAATCGTCTTTTTCGGGCAGGGACTTCTGCGTCCAGTGACGCTACGCGATTCCGCTTGCCCCAGGTGCCCGCCAGGCGTTGCGTGGCTTCATGTTCCCCTACATCGCACTCGCAGAAGAAACACCCTGGCAGCCCGGTCCTTATGAGGGTGTGGAGTTGAAGATTCTGCACAAGAACGAGGCCACGGGCGGTGTGGTGGTGCTGAGGAAATTCGCCGCGGGCAAGACCATCCCGGCACACACGCATCCTCTCGCCAACGAATGGGCCTGGGTGCTCTCCGGAGAATGGGAGGAGGAAGGGGTGGCCTACACGCCGGGCACGCTCTTCCATGCGCCGAAAGGCACGAAGCATGGTCCGCATGTGGCGAAGACGGAGGTGATAAGCTTCACGACGTTCGACGGGCCGCTGACGGTGGCGTGAGCCCGTACTCATCGTTCTTGCGATGAAGCGGGGCGCCATGTCAGAATGACGCCACTGCTGATGGTGCAGGACTCAACCATGGAATCCCCCAAGTCTCCCCCGTCCACACCCCAAGCCACCCCGCCCCCGGCCCCCATCCCGGTTTTCCCCACCACGGTCACGGCTACCACACCGGTAGGCGGCACGCCGCTGGACATCACCCGGGTCATTCAGGTCCTCTACCAGGATGTGGAGATGCAAATCAATCGCGCGGACCTGAAGGCGCAAATCACCCTGAGCACCGCGGCCATCCTCGCGGCCCTGGTGGTGAATGTGGGGCTCGGCATCACCACGCGTGAAGTGAGGAGTTGGAGCGGCATGGAGTGGGCTGGCGCGGTGGTGTATTTCTTCTTTCTCGTC
>JAEYUU010000690.1 GCA_023429545.1 Verrucomicrobiota bacterium | reverse complement strand
GTTTTGGTACTTTTGCGTAAGCGGCTCTGGTGAACCATAGTATGACACTTCTCACAAGACAGGCGGAGATTGACACGGGAGAGCCCACCGCCTTTTCTGTCACCTCTTCTCTACGCAACGCACCCCATGAAAAAGTACAAAGTTGGCATCATCGGTTACGGCTGGGCGGCAGGCGCGCACATCGCTGCCATCAACGCCACGTCCCACGCCCAGGTCACGGCAGTCTACTCTGCACGCAAGCTCGACGATGCTGAGGTGAGCGCACGACATGGTGGCCCCATCAAGACTTACACCAATTTCGATGAGTTCCTGAATGCGGGCATTGATGTGGTGGACATCTGCTCCATGCCCTCGCTGCATGCAGAGCAGGCCATTGCCGCCGCGAATGCGAAGAAACATATCATCCTGGAGAAGCCCATGGCCATGAACATCGCCGACTGCCGCGCCATCGTGGCCGCCGCGGAGAAGAATGGCGTGAAGGGCTGCGTGTGTTTCGAATGCCGCTTCTCCGGCCAGTTCCTCGCCACAAAGGCCGTGCTCGACCAGGGCCTGCTCGGGGATCTGCACTACGCCGAGGTGGACTACTATCACGGCATCGGACCTTGGTACGGCCAGTTCCGCTGGAACACTGGCAAGGAAAACGGCGGCAGCGCCTTGCTCACCGCTGGCTGCCACGCGCTGGACGCCCTGCTGCTTTGCATGGGCAATGACGTGGAAAGCGTCACCAGCCTCTCCACGAAATCACGCAGCAACATCTTTGAGTCCTACGAGTACAATACCACCAGCGTGACCCTTGTGAACTTCAAGGGCGGTCGCGTGGGCAAGTGCGCCGCGGTGGTGGACTGCCTGCAGCCCTACTACTTCCACACGCACCTGTGCGGCAGCGAGGGCAGCCTGCTGGATGACAAGTTCCACTCCATGAAGCTGGGCGCGGACAAGAGCGGCTGGAGCAAGCTGAACCTCAAGATGCTCGACAGCGGCGACGTGAGCGACCATCCGTACCAGACCCAGTTCCAGGCGTTCTTTGATTCGTTGGAGAAGGGCGAAGACATGCCACTCACCAGCTTCCGCGAGTCGCTGCGGAGCTTCGAAGTGCTCTTCGCCGCGGACAAGAGCGCCGAGGAAGGCGGACGCCCGGTGAAGCTGAGCGAGCTGGAGTAAGCAACTTGTCGGACCGCAAATTGGCGCTAATAGAACGCTAATGGTTTCCATGATGCGGGCCGCCTTCGTTGCCTGGGTGCTTGGCGCAGGATTGACTTCCTGCGCCAGTTTCCAGAAAGAGAAGTCAGGAGCGGAGCTGAGGAAGGAAGGATATGAGGTGCTGCTAAAGACCGTGAAGCCGGGGATGTATCGGCGGCAGCTTTATGCGGTGCTGCCGCCGTGTGAGAAGCCGAAGGCCCTTTCCCCCCAATTTTCCGGGAGGTTTTTCAGTGCGCCATTCTTCAACGAGCACATGGAATGGCACCGATTGGACGAGGAATGTCTCCTTTTGGTAAAGTATCAGCTCAAGAACCAGCGAGAGTATCCGAGCCGGACGGGCTCATTTCCGAAGACGCAAGCCCCTGATCACAGATCCACCGTGAATGAAGGCCCGAGGATACTCGAAGGAAAACGGGTTCCTTCGAAGGAAAATCTTGATGACATCATCACGAGCATCTCCCCGGTTCAATTGTCTACTGGCACGCCGAATTTCCCAGTCATGAGCTTCACCACATCACCATGGCAGGAAGCAGGAAACGTCCATGGTCGCAAGCCATTGGTCGCATCCGGGCTGGATTTTCCATTCGTCTTCCCACCAAGAACGCCTGCTGCGTTAGCAGGGGGAAAGCCGAAGTCGGTTTCAGACAGACCTCCCCTACCTTGACGATTTCAATCCCGCTCTTCCTCTCTGTCGACAGTCCTCTATCAAGATCATAGATATGCCCTCCGCCCTCGCCATTTTCGCCCATCCTGATGACATTGAATTCGTCGCCGCCGGCACGCTGCTGCTGCTGAAACAGGAGGGATGGGACATTCACTACATGAACCTGTGCTCCGGCAATGGTGGCTCGGTGCAGATGAACTCGGAGGAAACGGCAGCGAAGCGTCTTGAGGAGGCGAAGGAGGCGGCGAGCATTCTGGGCGCGAAGTTTTACCCGCCCATCTGCCACGACCTGGAGCTCAACTACACTCCCGAGTACCTGCGCAAGGTGAGCGCCGTGGTGCGCGAGGCGAAGGCGGACATCGTGCTCACGCATTCGCCTCAGGACTACATGGAGGACCACATGTTCGCCTGCCGTCTGGCGGTCAGCGCAGCCTTCATGCACGGCATCCCCAATCTGGCCAGCGATCCGCCGCGGGACGCCTATTTCCATGATGTGACGGTGTATCACGCCATGCCGCATGGCCAGCGCGACCCCCTGCGCAAGCGCATCCGCGCCGGGCAGTATGTGAACACGGCCTCCGTGCACGCACAGAAGCGCAAGGCGTTGGCAGCGCACGAGAGCCAGAAGCACTGGCTGGATGTGAGCCAGGGCATGGATTCCTACCTCATCAGCATGGATGAGGCATCGCAGGCCGTGGGTCTGCAGTCAGAGCACTTCAAGCACGCGGAAGGCTGGCGCCGCCACCTGCATCTCGGCTTCAGCAGCGCGGAGACCGATCCTCTCAAGGAAGCGCTCGGCAGCAAGTGCCTCATCAGCGTCGACTACGAGAAGTGGCTGGAGGAGTAGGTCCATGCCTCGCCGGGCTCTTGCCACTCACTCCCACGGCGCGCTCCTCCAAAAATGACGAAATCAGAATGCCGAATGACCATTGTGGATCTAGCGCACAGGAATGCGCCAATGCCGCGTTAGAGTTCGCCACAGGTCAGCAAGCAATCATCCCCGGTACCGATCTCCAACTACCACCCCATTCCCATGCCCCGCAAAATCAGCCACATCGCCCCCGACTGGTGGGACTACACCACCCTCGATGACAAGCTCATCAATGACGCAGCGCGCCTCTCCGTGCGCGACCTGCAGCAGCTTTCGCGTCCCGGGTTCAAGGTGGTGATGTATGACACGCTGGAAGACTTTTATCTGGCTGAGGCGCTGGAATACATCAATGCCTGGCGCCAGTCCACCGCGGACAATCCCGTGGGCATCTGCGGGCCCATCGGACCCACGGAGCAACTTCCCCTGGTGGCCCGTCTCGTGAACGAACTGGGCATCTCCCTGAAGACCGCGCACTTCTGGGGCATGGATGAGTGGTATGACCCGGCCACCAAGAAGGAAGTCCCCATCACCCACCCCCTGTCCTTTGAAAAGGCGGACCGCGAGCTGTGCTTCAAGCGCATCGACCGCAAGCTGGTGATGCCGGACGCAAATCTGCACTTTCCCACGGCTGATGTTTCCTCCTACACCAAGACCTGGAAAGACGGCGTGCGCTGCGCGGTGATGCAGGGCGGCCAGGGCGACATCAAGCACTGGGCCTTCAACGATCCGCTGAAGCGCACCGGCAAGTACAAGAACCAGCCACCCACCCCCGAGGAGTACCGCAAGCTGGGCACGCGTGTGGTTGAACTGCATCCCGTCACGCTGGCGCAGAACGCCCGCACCAGCGGCGGTGGCAACGTGACCATGGTGCCGAAAATGGCGATCACCGTGGGTCCGAAGGAAACCTGGATGGCAGAGAAGGTGAGCATCTGGCACGCCGGTGCCCATGACAATCCCCTCGGCCAGCGCCTCACCGCGTTGATGATTTCCAAGGGGATTGCTGACTCTGCGGTCCCCATGTCACTCCTCGCAGATCATCCAAACGTGCAGTTCAACTACTTCCGCAGCGGCATCGGCTCCGTGGCGGTGGAGATGCATTGAGGCAAGGAGGTTAGCCTTCCAGGCCGACGGCGGTAGTTAGGCTTCTAGCCTGACCGAAATCTCAGAAACGTCAGGCTGGAAGCCCAACGCCCACTGTCGGGCTGGAAGCCCAACCTCCTGTCTTGCTGCGACCCGATGTGCTAGGATTGGCCATGCCCTCCCCTTCCCTGCCCTTCGATGAAGCGCGGCTCTGGCAGCATGTGATTGCCCAGTTCCACGGCACCGAGGCCTCGTTGCATGGCCCTGCCCACTGGAAGCGGGTGCGGCGCAATGGACTGTTGCTCGCCACAAAGACCGGCGCGGATCCTGTGGTGGTGCGGCTTTTCTCGGTGTTACACGACAGCCGCCGCACCAATGATGGCTGGGACCACGGCCATGGCTCACGTGGTGCGGATTTCGCCACGCAACTGCGCAAGGAATGGCTCGCAAACATCTCGGATGCTCAATTCGAAATGCTTCACTATGCCTGCACGTGGCACACGGATGGCCACCATCACGACGACCCAACCATCGGCACTTGCTCGGATGCAGATCGACTCGATCTCGGTCGCGTGAGCATCATCCCTTCCTCCGAATTCATGAGCACCGCCTTCGCAAAGGAGATGGCGGACTACGGCAGCATCCAGCCCTTTCTGCCGCATGATGATTGGGAGATGTTGTAGCTGACCTCCATCACCTTGCAGACGACGAACGCTCCTTGATTCTCTTTGTCGCATCATCGAAAAGGGAAAGCATCCCGTCGCGGGGATTGCGTATCGCTAATTCCCGCCGTTTTTTGCAGGCTCGGAGCGTATCAACGTCCTCCATCATCCCTACATCACCCAATGTTTTAATGGCCGCTTGCATGATATAGTTGGCCTTCGCAGTTAGCGCCTTAAGAGCGATGCTGCGCCCCCGGCGCGGGTCGTGGGTGGCGATGCAAGAGATTGCCCTGGCCACCCATATCGGTCCCTGCC
>JAEYUU010000685.1 GCA_023429545.1 Verrucomicrobiota bacterium | reverse complement strand
ACACCTTGAAGAAGAAGTCTTCAAACGCCTCCGTGCTCATGCCGGCCTGCTGGGCCATGGCGGAGGTGGGCCAGCGCAGCACGCACCAGCGGGTGTTATTCACGCGTTCGTTGATCACGGGGCGCATCTTCTCCATCACGAGCTTCATCTTGTCCGCCGGCACGTCCGACATCTCGGTGATGTTGTGACTGCCACGCACCGCGATGTAGGCGTCGATCTCCTTCATGAGGTCGAGGTTGTTCTTGCAGAGCATGTCATAGCCCTCGGGTTCGGCATGCTTCATGAGTTCGCGGGTCACCATGGTGTCATGCAGCTTCACCACAGGGATGGCCTTCGCCGCGACGACCTGACGAATCAGCGCGAGCGTGATGGGATTGGGCGCATCATAAATATCCAGCAGCACCCGGTCCCCTTTTTTCACACTGGTGGAATAGCGGATGAGCTGGCGTGCGAGCTGGTCAATGCGCGGATCTTGCATGACGTTCCTGTAACCGGACAGTCGCAGAAGTTCAACCGCCTTCCTCAGAGGCACGCCATGATAGAAGCCCGGCGCGCCGGGCGTTCGCGGTGGATGCTCTTCCGCCGAACTCTCTCCGCCCTTCTGTGCCTGGCCACACTGCCCGCCCTCACCCCGGCTCTCCGGGCGGAGGAGCCACCACCCGCGCCCGTCATTGAGCATGATGTGGTCTATGGGCACAAGGACGGCATGGCGCTCATCTTCGATGTGGTGCGCCCGGCAAAGCCCAATGGCGGCGCCGTGATGCACATCCAGAGCGGCGGCTGGTATTCCGGTTGGAGGGACTCCAAGCAGATGCTGCCCGCCTTCATGCTCCTGCTGGAAAAGGGCCTGACCGTCTTCGTCGTCTGGCACGGCAGCTCCCCGCGCTATCCCGTGCCGGATGCCGTCGCGGATGTGCGCCGTGCCTCTCGCTTCATTCACGCCAAAGCGGACCGCTGGGGCATCGACCCCAACCGCATCGGCGCCCTGGGCGGCAGCGCCGGTGGACACCTCGCGCTGATGCTGGCCACCACCGGCGACGACGGCAACCCGAAGGCCAAGGACCCCATTGAACGGGCGGGCAGCCGCATCGCGGCGTCTGTTTCGCTGTACCCGCCGACCGACCTCCGCAAGTGGACCACGGATCCTCCGGAAGCCATCCGCAAGCTCCCCACTCTCAAGCCCTCGCTCGCCTTCGATGCGAAGCGCGAGCCCGCCTGTTCACCCATCCTCCACGTGGATCCCAAAGACGCAGCCGTGCTCCTCATCCACGGCGACAAGGATGAGCTGGTACCGATTTCTCACAGCATCAACATCATGCCCGTGCTGAACGAGCAAAAGGTGCCTGCGAAGCTGGTGACCATCGAAGGTGCCGGCCACGGATTCAACAAGGAGCAGAATGTCGTGGTGGTGAAGGAAATGGTGGACTGGTTCGTGAAGTACCTGGCTGCGCCGGCAGAGGTGAAGGCGGCGGGATCTTAATCACCACTACCCCTCCGTCTCCTGATCCGGAATCCGGGTGAAGGCGATGCGCATGGGTGAATATTCCAGCGCGCCCAGTGCTCCGCCGAAGGTGATGGCGTTCTTCCCATGGACCTTATTCAGCGCGTCCATGGCCCGGCAGAGCTTCTCATGCGCGGGATTGTGCAGGAGCAGGTCCGGCGTCACCCGTGATGCAGGAACGAGCGGCGCGAAGGTCACCCCGGTGGCCTGGGGAGGCACGCCGGCGCGTCGAGGCCGCTGCTCCCACAATTTTTCCAGCGCATCAAGAAACACAAACGTGTCCTGCGTTTCCGTAAAGCGGATTTCCCGGCTCCACTCCTGCTTGTCCTCATACTTGATGAAGGCCTGCAATCCCGTCGCGTAGACGTCCAGCTTGCGCAGCCTCATCGCCGCCTTCTGCAGCAGTCGGTGCGAGACCGCGCGCACGCCGTTTTCATTACGCAGCTTCGTTGGCAGCACGTGGGAGTGGCCAATGGTGCGCCGCTGCGCGGGCGGCAGCTCGGTGACCTCACCGCGCAGCCAGTGCCACATGTGGAATCCATTGATGCTGCCCCACACGGCATGCAGCGCCTCGCGCGACGCCGAGGTGAGCTGGGTCACGGTGGTGATGCCGTGATCCACCAGCCGCTTCTCCATGTTCCTGCCGATGCCGCAGAAGTCGCGCAGCTTCAGCCGGTGCAGGCAGTGGGGCAGGTCCTGCTTCTGAATCAGAAAGAAACCGTTGGGCTTGCCCATGTCTGAGGCAAGCTTGGCGAGAAAGCGATTCGGGGCCATACCTACGGAGCAGGTGACCACGTCACCAATCTGCGCACCCAGCGTAGACTTCAGCCGCTGGAAAAACTTCTCTGCCTCCTCCACCGTCTTCACGCCATCCGGCAGCCGGCACCACACTTCATCGATGGACATGACCTCGGCCACCGGCATGAACACCTCCAGTGCCGTGAGGAACCGGCGGTGAAACTCCAGATACATCGCCGGTCGCGACTCCACGAGTGCCACATGCGGGCAAAGCTGACGCGCCTCCCGCACTCGCGTGCCGGTCTTCACCCCAAACTTCTTCGCCTCCTTGCTCGCGGCGATGCAGCACGTGGACTCCGCCACCACTGGCACGACGCCGACCGGCCTTCCCCTCAATTCAGGACGCAACTCCTGCTCCACCGAGGCGAAGAAGCAGTCCAGATCGATGATGACGTCTCGCGGAAGCACGTTGCCACAATACTGTTCTAGAGAACAGTATCAAGAACGAAGTGATCCCGTTCTTCACCCGCCCCCCTCACGTGGGCAACGGGGGATACAGAGGCACCATCCGCAGGCCGGGGGGACCCACCGGGTGG
>JAEYUU010000615.1 GCA_023429545.1 Verrucomicrobiota bacterium | reverse complement strand
ATGGTTGCTTTCCTGGCACTTTGCCCACATGCCTGGTGCCCTTGTGCATGGCGCGCAGCATGTTCTCCAGATCATCGGCAAAGGTGTGGTAGCACTCGGGGCAGCCCATGCGTCCGATCTTCTTGAGGTGCGCGCGTGTGAAGCCGCATGAGGGGCAGGCCAGAGTGTCGTCCTCGGCCGCTGCGGAGCGGCTTTTTTTCTGCGGTCCGGCACCCAGAAGGAAGTCCGCGAGCTGAAAGCCCGCAGGATCGGTCACGCCCTTCTCCTTCGAGCACTTTTCGCAAAGATTCGCCTTCGTCATTTTCCCGTCCACGATCTGGGTCAGGAAGACGGTGGCTTCGTTGTCGCACATGTCACATTTCATGGAGGAAGGCGCGTAAGGGGATGAGAGTGACAGAAAGAACGCAGCAGGAGGACTGGTGTATCGCGCGAAACAGTGCACGATGTCCTACCACTAGAGGCTAACACATCACCCATCAAACTGGATACGTCACCGGGGTGCCGGTGGAGTTGACCATCGCCTTGAACTTTGCCACCAGCTTCTGCGTGAGCGCTCCGGGCTTGCCGTCACCAATCGGCCGACGATCTAGTGCCACGGCGGCAATCACCTCCGCGGCGGTGCCAGTAAGGAAACACTCGTCCGCAGTGAAGATGTCGTGCCTGGTCATGTTCACCTCGTACACAGCGATGCCCATTTCCTTCAACAGATCCATGGCCGCACGGCGGGTGATGCCGTCCAGGCCACCGGCGGAGATGGGAGGGGTGAACACCTCGCCGTGCTTCACCAGGAAAAGATTGTCTCCCGTGCACTCGGCCACATAGCCCTGTTCATTGAGCATCACGCCCTCTTCGCCGCCACCCTGGATGGCCTCGATCTTGGCCATCACATTGTTCAGGTAGTTAAGTGATTTCACCTGCGGGCTGAGCGCAGCCACGGTGGGCCGGCGCGTCGCGCAGGTCACCATGGTCAGACCGCAGTCATATTTCTCCTGGGCGTACAGGGAGATGCTGCTGGCGATGACGAACACGCTCGCCTTCGGGCATTGGTAGGGGTTCAGCCCGAGGGGGCCCACACCGCGGGTCACCACGAGGCGGATGTAGCCATCACGCAGACCATTGGCAGCGATGGTGTCCAGCGTGGCCTTTTCCATCTCTTCCATGGAAAGGGGCACGTTCAACAGGATGGACTTGGCAGACTCATACAGGCGCACGAGATGCTCCGTCAGGCGGAACACGCGGCCATTGTAAAAGCGGATGCCTTCAAATACCCCATCGCCGTAGAGCAGACCGTGATCGAACACACTGATCTTCGCCTCCGTTTCCGGAACGAGTTTGCCATCGAGATAGATGAGAAGGGGCTTGGCCATGGGAGGGGCGAAGGATGCCTGAAGTGGGCGGAAGTGCAAGGGAAGTTCGGAATGCGGAGGCCAGAGTGGGAGGGGGGCTGAGTTCGAAGTCCGGAGGCTGGCCGGAGTGAGTGGAGCTAGTCACAAACCAGTGACCAGCTGCTCGCTCAATTCAACCAAGCGAATTGCCCAAGAGAGGAAGTTGTCTTTCAACTTTGGACTCCGCCATTCGCATGCCGAACTATTCCAACTGCCCCTGCTTGATCACCAGCTTGCGGTCGCCGCGTTCGGCAAGGGTCGCGTCGTGCGTCACTACCACGAGCGTCTTTTTAGACTCGTTCACGATCTCAAAAAGCAGATCCATGATCTGCTTCCCGGTGGCAGCGTCGAGATTCCCCGTGGGCTCGTCCGCCAGCATGATGGGAGGATCATTGATGAGCGAACGTGCCAGGGCCACGCGCTGCTGCTCGCCGCCGGAGAGTTCGGTGGGCAGGTGGTGCAGGCGCTCACCCAGGCCCACCCGTCCCAGCAGTTCCTTGGCCCGTGATTCGGTGGGCCTGCCCTTGATGAGTGAGGGCAGCATCACGTTTTCGAGCGCGGTCAGCTCCGGAAGGAGGTGGTAGTTCTGGAAGACGAAGCCCAGACCGGAATTGCGCATGCGCGCCCGGTTGTTCTTCCCGGTGGCGTACATCGGTCTCCCCTCCATGTAGACGTCTCCCTCGGTGGGCTTTTCCAGGCCGCCCAGGATGTACAACAGGGTCGTTTTCCCTGAACCAGAGGCGCCGCAAAGGAAGACTTTCCCTCCAGGTTCGACCTGGAGGGAGATCCCCTTGAGCACGTGAATCTCATGCCCGGCCAGGTGGTAGCGGCGGTGCACGTTTCTCACTTCAAGTGCGGGGACATCAGGCATCGCGCCCATGGTGGCGGTGACTGCCGGGACTGCAAGCGCGAGGTTTCTGATTCCGGTTGTTCATCTGTCGGTTCTTCTCTGTCTTTGCAGCGCTCATCACACCCAGTGCCTCGCGCATGCCCAAGGACCGGGAACGCCTCGTTCCCGCACCCCTGACGGACCACATCCCATCCAAGCCAAGGTAACCATCCGTCTAGGGCGCGCGTCACCCTTCATTGTTCTCCCCTCACTCATGCTCCCGCTTTCCCGTCCGCTCCTCACCACGACGCTTGCGATGCTCCTCGCCGCCCCGTGCTTCTCCCAATCCGTGGTGCTCTGGCGACCGCAAGATCCCCAGCGTGGCTCCACCTGGCAGGAGGACGTCCGCATGGATATCGCCGGAATGAAGATTAATATCGGTTCTGGAAACCAGGTGACGGATGGCGTGGGAAACTTTGGGTTTCACGAGATCGTGGAGCGCAAATACAC
>JAEYUU010000545.1 GCA_023429545.1 Verrucomicrobiota bacterium | reverse complement strand
GCACCCGTGTGCCCTTGCCCGCAATGGTGTATGCAATACCCGACCCCATGACGCCCGATCCGATGACGGCCACATTTGAAACCGGCCGGGGTGTGGCGCCTGCGCAGGCCTTGGGAAGTTTCTTGGACGCGGCTTCCTTTCGCAGGAAAGCATCGATGAATCGGCGGGTCATGTCCGTCGCGGTCAGCTCACGGATGGCCTGCTGTTCCAGGGCGAGCGAATGCTCGAAGGACTTCGCAGCGCCGTGGGTGATGACTTCCACGGCTTTCACGGGCGCCGCGGGGCGCTTCCTGGTCCAGGGGAATTTCCCATGCAGCATGGCCTTTGCGCGAAGGCGGATGAGCTGTGGCATGGGCCACACCTGGGTGAAGTGGAAGTGGTGCTTGCGTGCTCCCATGGGCTGGAAGGCGAGTCGCCGGGCCAGCACCGCGAGATTCTCCGCCGGCACGATTTCATGAATGAGGCCCAGGCGCCTGGCGTGCCGCGGCTTGAGCAGCTTTCCGCGCACGATTAGGTCCATGGCCTGTGGCAGGCCGATGAGCCGTGAGAGGCGGGTGCAGCCGCCCCATGCAGGGATGAGGCCGAGCTGTGTCTCCGGGAGACCAATGCGGGTGGCATCACTGTCGCTGGCGATACGCCAGTCGCAGGCCAGCGTCATCTCGAAGCCGCCGCCCACGCAGGCGCCATGGATGGCCGCTATCTTGGGGATGCGAAGCGACTCCAGATGGGTGAAGACATCCTGCCCCAGAGAGAGCAACTCGTGACGTTCCTCAGGGGGGAGGGTCTGTACTGCCTTGAGATCAGCTCCGGCGATGTACACACGATCTTTCGCACTGCGGATGACGAGGGCGCGAATGTCGGTGTCGCGATGCAGTTCCTCGATGTGACAGTCGAACTCATCCAGCGTGTCGAGGTTCCACACGTTGACGGCGGAGTCGGGCGTATCGAAGGTAAGCCAGCAGATCCCGTCTGCATCCACCTCACTCCGGAAGCACTTCGTGCGATGGGCACGATGCGCATGCACGGGCTGAGGACGGAGGATGGTGTCTTCCACCGGGTCCTGCGTGGGATCGAGTACGAAAAGGTCCAGGTCCATATGGGGAAAGGTTGAGGTTTTGAAATGCAAAAGTTAGAAGGCTTCGAGACAGACAGCGCCACCCTGACCCCCGCCCACGCAGAGCGTGACGAGGGCGCGCTTCCCGCCGGTACGGCGGAGCTGTTTCAGCGCGGTGAGAATGAGACGGGATCCGCTGGCACCGACCGGGTGGCCGAGCGCGATGGCGCCGCCCTGGGGATTGAGTCGCGCTTCGTCGATCTGACCGAGAGGTGCATCAAGACCGGCGCGCTTTGCGGAGTCTCCATCACGGAAACATTTCAGCACGGCGAGCGTCTGGGCGGCGAAAGCCTCGTTGATCTCCACGAGATCCACATCGGCGAGGTTCCATCCAGCGCGACGCAGCGCCAGGGCACTGGCCTGCACCGGGCCGAGGCCCATGCGTTCCGGATCACAGCCGGTATAGGCGTAGCTCACCATGCGACCCAGCGGCTGAAATCCGAGAGCGGCAGCCTTCTCCTCGCTGCACACCAGGAGCGCCGCGGCGCCATCGGTGATTTGGGAGGAATTGCCTGCGGTGACGGTCCCTGTCAGAGAATCGAAGATGGTGGGCAGCCTGGCCAGCTTCTGCATGGAACTGTCCGCGCGCACGCCATTGTCCTGCATGATGGCCTTCACCTCGCGATGGCCGGAGAACACCGGGACCATTTCTTCCGCGAGGTATGGCGCTGCGGCAGCCGCCTTCAGGTGTGACTTCACCGCGAAGGCATCCTGTTCCGCGCGTGAGATCCCAAACTCGCGGGCCAGCACCTCGGCCGTCTCGCTCATGTTGAGCTCTGCCACCGGATCAGTGAGACCCATCTTCAACGCCAGCAGCGGCATGAAGTCCTGCGGGCGGAAGGCGGCCATGGCCCGTGTCCTGGAGCCGAAGGTCCTGGCACGACCCAGCATGGCAAACTTGAGCGCGGCCTCATGGCGGAAGAGGAGCGGCATCTGGGACATGCTCTCCACTCCGCCCACGAGGAAAACTTCGCCCTGGCCTGCGGCGAGCTTCTGATGCGCGGTGGTGACGGCCTCCATGCCGGAGGCGCAGTTTCGATGCACCGTTACAGAAGGCTTCTCCTTGGGAACCCCGGTGCGCAAGGCGATGACGCGGGCAATGTTCGGGGCATCCGCGGGCTGGGCCACACAGCCGAAGATGGTCTCATCCACCATCGCGGGGTCCAATCCTGTGCGGACGAAGGCACCCGCCGCAGCCAAGCGACCGAGGTCCGCGGCATGCATGTCCGCGAGCGCGGAACCGGCCCGGCAGAAGGGCGTTCTGGCGCCGTCGAGTATGACGAGAGATTTCATGCGAAAGATCAGGTTGAAGTTGGATCCTGCCATCAGGGGCTCGCGCCCCCGGTGGCTCATGGACGCCTCGGGGCGTCAGTTCGCAGGTGTCTGCGAGGCGGAAGAAGGCGGGGAGGCAGCGGCTCCGGCAGCCACCTTGGGCCTCCGGTCAGCCAGTTTCTCCTCTTTGAGCAGCCGTCCCACGCCCAGCATGTCGCGCATTTCGGCAAGCGGATGGAAGTGGATGGCGTTGGGCCTCAACTCCGTGACCTCGTGAAAGCGCCGGTTCAGATGCTCGCGAAGCGTGGCCTCGTTGACCCCGCTATCTGGGGTGACATGCAGGAACACTTCGTCGCATTCGAGCGGATCGTCATTGCGCTTGCGCAACTCGATCTGCCAGGCAGAGACACCACGCTGGTCATCCAGGAGATGCTCCAGCATGTTGAAGTCCACCAAGGTGCCTTTGAGTTTGTCCAGGCTCAGGCTGCGCACTTCGCTCACGCGGGAGATCGGGCCCAGCAGGCGCGGGCAGTGGCGACCGCAATGCGGGCACATCTCCCAAGTGAGGCCGCCTTCCGCAGTGTCGCCCGTGCGGTAGCGCAGCACCATGGTGCCGCGTGCATCCAGCGAAGTATAGACGATTTCGCCCGGCGATCCGTCCGGCACTGTTTCGCCCGTCTTCGGATTAATAAGTTCAATGATGCCCAGATCCGGGTAGAGGTGGAAGCCACTGGCGCCTTCATGAGGCATCGTGGGGCACTCAGGCCAGGCCATCTTCGCCTCGGTAAAGGCGTAGGTGCTGATGATGTGCACCCCGAGCGAGCCGAGTTGGGCGCAAAGTTCACGCAGCTTGGCACGCAGGCCCTGGGGGGTCTTCTCTCCGCCTAGCGTGATGCGTTTGATGGATGTCCAGTGACGCTTCTCCTCCACGGCCTGGCGCAGCACATGGTACACAAAGGTGGGCATGCCGATGATGATGTCCGGCTGGATGCGTTCGATGAGGGCGATGTTCCCTTCCGTGCCCAGCGTTTTGCCGCCGCCCGAGGAGATCATGAAGGTGCCCAACCCCAGACCTGCGTAGTGCGCCTGCCAGAAGGCAAGGTGCGGCGCATAGGGGAACATGTTCACGTGCCGGTACTCGCGGTCGCTGCGGCCCACTTCCATGATGCGGCGTCCGGCCAGCTCCAGGTGGGCGAGGTCGTGCTTGGTGTACAAGAACGGCACCGGATCGCTGCTGCGGCCCGTGGTGCTGGTCAGCAGGATGGGGCGGAACTCCGCCTCCAGCTTGTCCTTTGCATACTGCCTCCCGTGGAAGAGGGCATTGAAGATCGTGCGCGGTTCGCGCTTCAGGATCTTCTGGTCAGGTATCAGCACGAACTCGCGCTGCTTGTCCTTGGAACCTGTCAGGTCACCTTTGCTGGAGAGGGGCACTTTGGCCCAGTCTTCGAAGGAGCGGATGTCATCCGGGTGGATGTCGTGCTCCTCAAACATCTTGTGATAGTGCGCCGAGAAAGGCAGCACCCTATGTTTCAGATATTCGCGGAGGCGGCGAATCTGCCAGGCTTTCCAGAACTCCGGCGTGCCGGCATCCCATAGTGGTGAGGAGAGGAAGGGTTTCATGGCTGTTGATGTTCATGAGGTTGAAGTCGATGATGTTATTTGATGATACACAATGATGGCTACATGTCGGGCTGGCCACAGACGGCGGCCGCGATCGTACTGACTGTCTTCTGATCATTCGGCACAGGTGCTGCCGTTGGGCGTGCAGATTGCACCGGGGACTCCACGCGCGGGATCTGGAGCAGCTTATGTATTTGCGGAAGTGCCTCCAAAGCGGCGGTGCGGCCCGATTCTATATAGCGGTTGAAGTTTTCAAAATCGTACCAGCGTGACTCATGGCAGAAGGGATGAATGAGCACGTCGGCACGAGCGCTTTCATGGGCGATGACGCGCAACTGCGAACTGGTAAGACAGCGCTTGAAGGTATCCAGCACATTGCCGTGGGCGAAGAGGTTCAGATTCTGGCTGAGGGTGCCCCACAGGCGTGACATGAAGGTGGTGGGAACGGGTGGTGGCATCGGGTAGCTCTGCAGCTTGCTGGAAGAGGAGATGTCCTCCAGCGTGAGCATGACATTCACCGCGATGATGTAGTCCAGATCTGCCACCTGGTGCAGCAACTCGACCGGGAGAGGCTGGGCAGCGCCGCCATCGATCCAGCGTTTGTCGTACATGGAAACCGGTGACACGATGCCGGGTATGGCGCAGCTCGCCTGCACGGCGGCCGCAGCCGGCGTGGAAGAGGGCAGCACCTCGCCGCGCACCGTGTCGAGATTGGTGGCCACCACATGCATGGGCATGGGAAGATCCGCGAGGGTCTTGTCCCCCAGCGTGCGCTCCAGATGTTTGCGGACTTTGTGGCCTCGAAGAAAACCTTTCAAAGGGGGCAGGGCGATATCGATCAGACGCATCAGCGTGCGTCGGTCGCGAATCTCAGCGGCCAGCTTTGCCAGTTCATCGCCGGTGACGCCTGCGGCCCAAAGGGTGCCCACGTAAGCGCCCATGCTGCTGCCCATGATTACGGAGATGGGAATCTTTGCCTCCTCCAGCACCTGGATGACTCCGATGTGCGCCAGACCGCGCGCTCCACCGCAGGAGAGTACCAGCCCTATCCTGGGCGGGGCACCGGACGCCGCGGGAGCAGAGTCGTGGAATCGCTTCAGCAGTCCATCAAGGCTGAACCAAGGGAAGCGCAGTATGGGCGGTGATGCACGCATGACTGAAGTAAAGGTTCACAGTGTTAGACATGGGAGTGGGGCTAAAATTCAAAAAATCAGAGCCAAAACACCTTCC
>JAEYUU010000495.1 GCA_023429545.1 Verrucomicrobiota bacterium | reverse complement strand
GAACCAGTGCGGGTCACCCGCACGCCGAAAACATCGCGGGCCACCACGTCAATGCCGCGCATGAGGCTGACACCACCCGTGAGGAAAACGCCCGCGCCAAGCTTCGGCAGATGCTCTTCCACCCGCTCACGGACGCGCTCGAGAATCTCCCGGGTGCGCATGTGGATGACTTCGTTGAGCAGGGCGCGCTCGATCTCACCCACGTACATGCCGTTCTCATCATCGACCTTCAGCATTTCGCCAGGATCGACGCCTTCAAAGATCGCTGACCCTTCCTCCACCTTCAGGCGCTCGCAGCGCGCATGAGGAATCTGGAAGCAGAGGGAGATGTCATTGGTGATGTGGTCGCCGCCGAGCGGCACGCAACCGGAGGCGGTGAGCATGCCGTCCACATAAAGGACATAGTCCGCCGTGCCGCCGCCGAAGTCGATGAGCAATGCGCCACCCTGCTTGGCGTCCTTATTAAGCGCCACCTGCGAGGCCGCGAGCGGCAGAAAGACCACGTCTTCGACTTCCAGCGGGATCTGCCGCACGAGACGGATGGAGTTCTGTATCCGGCTGCGCACGCCGTGAATGATGTGGAACTCCGCCTCAACACGCTCGGCTGGCCGGCCGATCAAGGAGCGCACCTGCTCCTGGCCATCCACCCCATACTTCCGTGCAATGCGATGGAGGAACACGTGATTCTGCGGAATGTCGACGTTGCACGCGATCTCGCGCACGTCCTCGAGGTCGTCTTCCGTGATGGTGCTCTGATCCGAAGGCAGCCGGTACACGCCGCCATTGTTCAGGCTTTCAATGTGCGCGCCGGACACGCCAAGGAACACATTGCGAATCATCACGTCACTGCGGTCCTCCGCGCGGAGCAGAGCGTCATTCAGACACGTCTGCGCAATGTCGAAGTCCACGATCTCACCCTTGCGAATGCCGCGTGAGGGAGCCTGTCCCACGCCGAGAATCTTGATCGCGCCATCCTTCTTCACCTCGCCAACCACGACGCAGATCTTCGACGTGCCAATCTCAAGTCCTGCATAGATGTTGCTTCGAGCCATGGGATGCGGGTATTGGGTTGCGATGTGAATCAGTTGTTCCGAGCGAGCTGCCGCTTGACGGTGGAACGGCGGGGAGTTGCGGGTGCCGGCTCAGGAACCGGCACCGCCATGACGGGAGTGCCACGGAGGGTCAGGGGGACATTGTCAGCCACGAGGAGATCGACGGTGGCGAGCTCCCACTTGCGCTGGGAAGCCTCATGCACCACCCGCTCCAGACGACGCATCTGCGGCTCGAATTCATCGGCAGGGAAAATAACCGTGAAGAGAGCATCATATTGCGCCGCGAGCGCATAGCCGCGGGAGGCATCGATGCGGCGAATTTTCACGGAATGCGCCAGCGCGCTGCCCTCATGAGCCCTCAACAGTTGGAGGGCATGGATGACCTCGGGCGCTTCAATGACGTGTCCGGGTATGAGACGCTTCATTTTGGCGACACGGATCACCGGCAGCTTGCGGCGCGCCTCGGTGACATCGTCACTGGGCAATACCACACCAGAGTCGTCGAGGAGGCAGCCATATCCGGCCACCTTGGCCTCGAGACGCTGGTCGGGGCATTCCAGCCACGCCACCGGGCGGCGCTGCTCCACTTCCAAGAACACCAGACCGGGATAACCCCGCGTCACTTTTGCGTGGCGCACCTGGGGCAGCGCCTCCAGCCGCTCACGCACCTGCACCAGTCCGATGTCCAGCATGTTCACGCCCGTCTGCAGACCGCTGGCCGCAATCAGCTCCGAGGGCGAAAGCTCGCCTTCCGTCATCACGGAAACATGCTGAAGCTGGAAGCGCGTGTTGTTCGTGAAGGCCTCCCGCACCACGATGCGGCCCGCGCTGAAAAGGCCGATGGCCATCAACGCCGCCACAGCGAACTTGAAGCCCCATCGCATCGCCTTGCGGCGCTGTTCACGCCGCGTGGCGGCCGTCTCAGGGTTCATCTCCAGGCGGTGCACATCCAGGCGCACTCGCGTCTTCTTCCGGCTGCGGAACGCGTAGTTTCCCCTCACCGCGTTGGGGCGGCGCTTTCTGTTCTGGGGGAATAGTCTGTCAAAAAGCATTTTTCCACATATGCGTGAAAGATCATCCTCTTCCTCGGGCCTTCAGCGAAAGCGCGATGATTCGCTCCATCAGTTGCGGAAACTCCATGCCAGCCGCCCGCGCCGCCTTCGGCAGCAGGCTGCTCACGGTCATGCCCGGAATGGTATTGATCTCCAGGACAAAGGGCTCCCCGTCCTTTCGCAGCATCACATCCACCCGGCCATACACTTCGATGCCGAGCGCACGCATGGCCTGCAGCGCTGCCTGCTGCACTCGCGCCGTGGTGCGCGCATCGAGATTCGCGGGGCAGTGGTAGAGCGTCTTGCCCGAGCCGGACATCCAGGGGTACTTGTTGTTGATGTCGTAAAAGCCGCTCACCGGCTCGATGTGGATGATGGGCAGCGCCTCATCACCAATCACACCCACCGTCAGTTCAATCCCCTCGATATATTCCTCCACGAGCGTCTCGGACCCGAACTTCTTCGCATCCTCAAGCGCGGAGGCCAGTTCGTCCTTGGAACGTACGATGTGCACTCCGACGCTGGATCCCTCGCAGGGCGGCTTCACTACCACAGGCAAAGCCAGTTCAAGCGTGTCCACGCCGTCCAGTTGCAGCACCTGGCTGCGGGGAGTGGGCACACCTGCTTCGAGGAACTTCCGCTTACTGAGCACCTTGTCGAAGGCCACCCGGCTCGTCTCCACGCCAGCGCCGGTATAGGCCACGCCCTGCTTTTCCAAGGCTGCCTGAATCCCGCCGTCCTCGCCAAACGTACCGTGGATCATATTGACCGCGATCAGTACATCCTTGGGCACGTGGACCTCCATGGTCGTCACATCCACCTCGAGAACATCCGCCCCCAGGCTTTTCAGCGCCTCCGTCACACTTTCCGCAGATTTGAGGGACACCGCCCTTTCAGAGCCGGGGCCTCCTTTCAATACTGCGATTTTGTGGTTTTTAAGAGTCATCGGGGCCAAAGCAGTGGGGCAACTGCCGACTTTTGTAAGCAATTATGGTTTCGAGTCTATGTTTCAGGACTTAAAGGTCAAGACAATTGAACTAATTTGAGTCGCATTTTTATTCACAGCAATTAACAACCTCACCCCCCGCTCAGAGACCCTCCTCCTTGCCTCCAGAGCCGCCTCGCTTACATTTACCCCCTCATGAATCTCCAACTCGACTGGATCCACCTCTGGGCGCTGATCATCGGCTTTGTCATCGGTTTCCTCCTCTTCATTTCCTCCTTCCGGGCTCATTGGAAAACCAAGACTGAGTTCCGGCGGTACAAGAAGATGCTGAGTGACAAGATGGATCTGGAGCACAAGCAGCTCTCGGACCTCACCAAAGAGCGCGAGCGCCTCACCAAGGAGAACGAGAACATGCGTCTCCAGGTCAGCCGGCTCAATGACCGCACCGACAACAAGCTGCAGCGCGAAATGGAAATCTACGCCCGCGCGGAAAAGCAGATGACCATCAATGCCCCCGGCTTCGCCCCCGCGTGGGAAATCGCCAAGTCCCAGGCCCTGACCCAACTGGAAACCGAAGAGAAGGGCAACAGCTTCCCCCAGCGCATCTTCCGCAAGCTGGTGGGCGCCGGCACCACCGCCGCGCTTCCCGCCGAAGCCACCGCGCATGCCACAACGTCCAAGAACGGCTCCGGGTCAGCGACGAGTGACCACTCCAACTAGCAATGCGGGGTGAAGTGCACGCCGAGGCGCAGGCATTTTGGCTTCGTCGCGGCGAGCGCGCCCCTTCCTCCAATCAAAAATCGTAAATCTCAAATCATCAATCCTGAGCAATGCTTCCCCTGCCCGACCGTCCCTTCGCCGCCTACATCTTTGACTGCGATGGCACCCTGGTCGACTCCATGCCCATTCACTATGTGTGCTGGATTGAAGCGTTGAGGAAGAATGGCGCGACGTACGCCTTCACGGAGGAAGAGTTCTACCACTTCGCCGGCGTTCCCGAATACGATACCGTCGTGGTCCTGAATGGCCTGCACAAAACGAACGTCGATCCCCGCGCCGTCGTAGAAACGAAAGCGGAGATTTTCCGCAAGCGCATTCATGAGATCCAACG
>JAEYUU010000480.1 GCA_023429545.1 Verrucomicrobiota bacterium | reverse complement strand
CGTCAGCACTACGCACAGCACGCGCCGAAGCAAAAAGAATCTTCATTTGGGCACCGGAATGCCAGCGTGAGAAGCTGGGCGCGGACAACCAACATGCGGCGATGCTCACGGCACTGGAAACGCATGCGACACGATGCTTGGGCGCTTTCCCGTTCACGCGATGATGTCGTGCATCACGTCGCCATGCACATCGGTGAGGCGGAAGTCGCGGCCGGCGTATCGGTAGGTGAGTTCCTCGTGCTTGAGTCCCATGAGGTGCAGGATCGTGGCGTGCAGATCATGCACGCTGGTGGGCTGCTCCTGCGCGGCAAAGCCGAATTCATCCGTGCTGCCGCGGATGGTGCCGCCCTTGATGCCGCCACCGGCGAGCCAGACGCTGAACCCATAGGGATTGTGGTCGCGGCCCAGCTTGGATTTCGAGCCGCTCAATTCCACGGACGGTGTGCGGCCAAACTCGCCACCCCACATCACCAAGGTGTCATCCAGCATGCCACGTTGCTTCAGGTCGGTGAGCAGCGCGGCGATGGGCTGGTCGATCTGGGCTGCGATCTTGCGATGGTTGACCTCGATGTTCTCGTGGTTGTCCCAGGGCTGGCCGGCGCCATGCCAGAGCTGGACGAAACGCACTCCGCGCTCCACCAGCCGCCTGGCCATGAGTGTCTGCCGCCCGTGCACGCCTTCGCCGTACATGTCCAGGATGTGCTTGGGCTCGCGGGTGAGGTCGAAGGCATCCGCCGCCTCCATCTGCATGCGGAAGGCCAGCTCAAAGGATTCAATGCGCGCATCCAGTCGCTCGTCCAGCCGGCCCAGGCGGTGCTCGCGGTTGATCCGCCGCAGCAAATCGAGCTGCCTGGTCTGAGTGCCGGGCGTGGCGTGGGGGCTGCGGATATTTTCAATGAGCCGCTCCACCTCGCGATGCTGGGTGTCCACGTGGGTGCCCTGGTACACACCGGGCAGGAAGGCGGACTGCCAGTTCTCCGTGCCTTTCACCGGAAGCCCTCCCGGGCACATCGAGATGAAGCCGGGCAGGTTTTCATTCTCCGCGCCGAGGCCGTACAACAACCACGAGCCCAGGCTTGGCCGCGGCTGCACGGAGTCCCCACAATTCATCAGCATGAGCGAGGGCTCATGATTGGGCACCTGCGCATACATGGAGCGGATGACGGCGATGTCATCGATGTGCGCGGCAGTCTTGGCGAAGAGTTCGCTGACCTCGATGCCGCTCTGGCCGTACTTCTGGAACTGGAAGGGTGAGGGAAACGCGGAGCCTGTCTTGCGCTCCGTAATCCGCATGACGGGCAGCGGCCTGCCTGCATGGCGCAGCAGCGCTGGCTTCGGGTCGAAGGTGTCCACATGGGACGGCCCGCCATTCAGGAAGAAGTGGATGATGCGTTTGGCCTTCGGGGCCACATGGCTCAGGCGGCCTGCCACGGCGCTGGCGGCTGCCGCCTGGAATGGCGAGGCGAGGATGCCTGCCAGGCCCATCATGCCCAGCCCCATGCCGGAGCGGCGTAGGAAGTCCCTTCGCGAGAGAGGATGAGAAGATGGAAGATTTCCCGTCATGATCAGTCGACGAACAGGAACTCATTCGAGAGCATGAGCACCTGGATGAGTTGTTCCCACGGATTGAGGGAGCTTGCGGTCATCTTGGAAAAGTCCTTTGCCGCATCCCACTGCAAGGGGTCCAGTTCGCCGCCGGAGCCGGTGCCGCCCGCCAGGGTGATGCGCGGCGCCCAGAGGAACTGGTCGCTGTTCAGCCCGTTTCCAATATCCACCACGAAATCCAGCGATTCTCCAGTCTTCATCGCCTGGCTGGTGATGTTCATGTCCGCCTCAGACTTCCGCACGGTGGCGGCGCGCAATTGACCCTGGGTGCTGTGGCCGATGAAGGCGCGGATGCCATCCCCCGCGTCCGGTTCATGCATCAGCTTGGAGGTGATGTCGTAGATGCCGTCCCTGGGCGCGGTCCAGCGTCGCACCACGGCATGCTTGCGGCTGTTGCCGGGATGGCCGCCGCTGGCCGTGAGCTGGAGCCAGCCGAGGTTCACGTCCGGAAAGTGTTCGCCGCCCTGCCACGCCTTGCCGTTGAAGAGGGGCAGGCGCGTGAAGGTCCTGACCACGCCCGCGCGTTCGTCCCACTCGCCGTAGCCATACTGCCAGTCCCTGGCCGTCTCACTCTCCTTCGGAATCTCCGGCATGGCCGCCTCCCGCACAAACACGAGCGCGTCCTGCATTTCCAGAGCGGTCGGCTGGCGCTGCAGCAGCAACTGGTAGATTTGCTTGATGCGTTCTGCATCGCCGCGGCTGCGCTGAAGATCCTGGCGCTGCCACATGGCCCTGGCCTCTTCCGCGAGGAACGGATGATTCAGACCGAAGAGTGCCTGCTGGGGCACGGTGGTCTCCGTGCGTTTCGGAATGGAGAGATCCGGATTCGCAAAGTCGAAGACTGCCAGCACCGGCGGCAGTTGCTCGCGGTCCACGGTGGCATACAGGGTGCGGCGCGTGTTCTTCGTGCCGAAGAGC
>JAEYUU010000385.1 GCA_023429545.1 Verrucomicrobiota bacterium | reverse complement strand
GTCGTGCACCAGTCCATTGTGCTCGTGTCTGCCGATCATCGTGGTGGTGGCAAATTGACCGGCCTGAACAAGCTCACCGGGGAGGTCGTCTGGCAGCAGGATCGTCCGCCCGTGGCGAACTACGCTTCGCCCGCTGTGATCACCGCCGCGGGGAAGACGCAGGCTGTTCTCGCGGGTTGCAACAAGGTGGAGAGCTTCGATCCGCTGACGGGCACGAAGCTCTGGAGTAACGACGGCAGCACTGAAGAGACGGTGGTCACCGCCGTGACGGATGGCAGCCGCATTTTTGTCGGCGGCGGTTATCCGAAGACCCACACCATGGCCATGGAGGCAGACGGATCCGGCAAGATCGCATGGGAAAATACCACGCGCACCTATGTGCCTTCCATGCTGGTGAAGAATGGCCACGTCTTTGCCGTGCTCGACGCGGGCAGGGCCGTCTGCTGGAAGGCGGCAACGGGCGAGGAGTTGTGGTCGGAGAAAGTGGATCGCGAATTCTATGGCTCGCCGGTCATGGTCGACTCGCGCGTCTATGTCACGAGCAAAGGCGGAGTCACCTCAGTCTTCGAGGCCACGCCGGAGAAGTTCACGCTGCTCGCGCAAAACACGCTCGGTGACGAGTCCTTCAGCACCCCCGCGATTTGCGACAACCGCATCTACCTCCGCTCCGCGAAAACCAGCCCCTCACGCCAGGAGTATTTGTGGTGCGTGGGTGAGTGAGCGGCTGTCGTACTCCCGCTCTCGCGGTGGAAGCGTGCAGCGTTCTTGATGGAATTGGGCTGGAGTTACGTTTTGTGTCCCAGCATGCATGCATCCTCAATCTCCAATCGCCGTCAGTTTCTCAGCCAGGCATCCATCATCACCGCAGGAGCGCTGCTTTCTGGTGTGCCACGTGCCTTTGCGGACCCGGGAGTGCCTCACGCCCTGGCGGGGCGCCTTTACAAGACGCTCAAGATCGGCATGATCAAGGGTGGCGGCAGCCTGACGGAGAAGTTCAAGATCGCCAAAGAGGCTGGATTCAAGGGGGTGGAAATGGGATTCCCCGGCAACGATGTGGAGGAGACGAAGAAAGCTGTGGCGGAGTCCGGCCTGCCGGTGGACGGGAGTGTCTGCGGCCAGCACTGGACCGTCCGCCACACGAGCGCCGATGCAGACACGCGAGCGAAGGCGCTGGAGAACCTGAAGCAGGCGCTGCGCGAGACGCGGGCGGTGGGGGGCCACAGCGTGCTGCTGGTGGTGGGAAAAGGGGAGGACGGCCCGGAAAAGGAGATTTGGGCGCGATCCGTGGAGAACATTGCCAAGGCGGTGCCGCTCGCCGCGGAACTCGGCGTCCAGATCGTGATCGAGAACGTGTGGAACCAGTTCCTCTACAACCATGAGGGCGGCGCCGACCAGAAGGCGGACAAGTTTGTGAAGTACGTGGACGAGTTCCGTTCGCCTTGGGTGGGCATGCAGTTCGACATTGGCAACCACTGGAAGTTCGGAAGCATGGGCGACTGGATCCGGCAGTTGGGCCACCGGGTGCTGAAGCTGGATGTGAAGGGCTTCTCACGCGCACAGAACAAGTTCACGCCCATTGGCGAGGGCGACATCGACTACGCTGATGTGCGCAAGGCCCTGATTGAGATCAACTTCCACGGTTGGCTGGCTGCTGAAGTGGCGGGTGGCGACCTGGCATATCTCAAGGGCGTTTCCGCGGAGATGGACACCGCCTTTGGACTCTAGCCGTTACTCCCTGATGGGAGCGAACTGGCCGGCGACTTCCACCGTCTTCACCATTCGTCTCTCTCAGCCACCGCTCTGCTCATGATGACCCGCCGAAAGTTCCTCCAGGTTGTGCCCATCCTCGCTTCCACGCCGCTGCTGGGCATTGAAGCGGCCAAGTTTCCGCCGATCCGGCAGATCACGCGCGGGCCGGATTTTCATTGGTTCGCCTATTACGACAAGCTGCAGTTCTCACCCGACAATCGGTTTGTGCTCTGCAATCGATCCACGTTCGAGAACCGCTCACCGCAACCTGATGATGTCATCAAGGTCGGCATGATTGACCTGCAGAATGGCGACAAGTGGATCGAGCTTGGTGAGTCGCGCGCCTGGTGCTGGCAGCAGGGCTGCATGCTGCAGTGGCTGCCTGGCAGTGAGAGTGAGGTGATCTGGAATGATCGTGAAGGCGATCACTACATCTGCCACATACTCGATACCAGGAGTCGGAAGAAACGCACCCTGCCGCATCCGATTTACGCAGTCAGTCCCGATGGCGCCTGGGGCATCGCGCCCAGCTTCAGCCGCCTGCAGGACATGCGCCCTGGCTATGGCTACGCCGGTGTGCCGGATCCCTTCCGTGACCAGCTCGCACCGGCAGAGACCGGGATCTTCCGCGTTGATCTGAAGACGGGTGCACAGAAGCTGCTCATCAGCATTGCGGACATCGCCCGGTTGCCGTTCCAGAGCGACTCGCCTGCCCTGGCCAAGCACTGGTTCAACCATCTGCTGATCAGCCCGGATGGCGCGAGCTTTGTCTTCCTGCACCGCTGGCGCACGGGTGACGGACCGCATCTGACCCACATGATTCGCGCGGCGGCGGATGGCAGCAATGCGCGCGTTCTGATGGACTCTGGTTACGTCTCACACTTCATCTGGCGTGACCCTACTCATGTGCTTGCCTATGCGAAGGTGAAGCCTCTGGGTGACTGGGGCTTCAATGTCTTTGAAGACCGGCCCGGCGGTGCGATCGAGGAGATTGGCAAGGGCATTCTCAATGGCGATGGCCACTGCACCTACCTGCCCGGCAACCGCTGGGTGCTCAACGACACTTATCGCGACAAGAATAACATCCAACTCCATTACCTGTTTGATACGCAGACACAGCGACGGGTGGAACTTGGCGAGATGCTGCTGCCCGATGAATACCTGACGGGCACG
>JAEYUU010000098.1 GCA_023429545.1 Verrucomicrobiota bacterium | reverse complement strand
GCCCACGCCGCCCAGGAGCTCTACTCGTTAGTCTTCTCCGACCTCTGCGACTGGTACCTGGAGATCGCCAAGCCGCGGATCTATGACGGTGATCCAGAGATCGCGCAGGTTCTGCTTCACACGCTCGAGCGCACGCTGGCCCTGGCCCATCCGGTGATGCCCTTCGTGACCGAGGCAATCTGGGAGTACCACCCCTACCGCGAGGGACACCTCGTCGTCCACCCGTTCCCGCAGCCGGACACTTCGCGAATCAGCGAAGCGGTCGAGACCGAAACCGGTTCGGCGATCGCCCTGACCCGTCAGCTTCGTGGCTGGCGCGACATGGCGGGGGTACCTCCGAAGATCGTGCTTCAGGCGAAGGGGGACGCTGCGGCGATTCCGGAATTCGTCGCCCGGCTGGGCCGGGTCGACATCGGTGCCCACGAGGGGAACGTGGTGGCGACGATCGCCGGATTCGGCATCCTCGCCTCCGATGAACTCGACATGGGCGCGATCACCGATCGCATCGCCACCAGGCGGGGCAAGATCGAATCCGAGTTCAAGAAGATCGAGGGCAAGCTCGCGAACGAGAAATTCGTCGCCAACGCGCCGGCGGAAGTGGTTGCCGAGGAACGCGGGAAGCTCGACCGGCTGCGGCGCGAACTCGACGAACTCGGCTGAGGTCAGGCTTGACCGGCCCCGCTGACGAGGCCCCCGCCAGTCCGTTCGACGCCGACGCGTACCTCAACTCGCTGGAGCCGATTGGCTGGAAGCTGGGTCTCGAGCGGATGGAGTTGCTGAGCGACGAGCTCGGTCGACCCCAGGATTCATACGCGACGATCCACGTGGTCGGGACCAACGGCAAGTCTTCGGTCTCGCGCATGATCGGCGCGATCTGCGAAGCCCACGGTTACCGGGCAGGCTGCTCGCTCTCGCCTCATCTGGCTCGCTGGTCGGAGCGGGTCGTGATCTCGGGGCGCGAAGATCCGGAACTCTTCGCCGAATGTGTACGACGGACGGCCGCTGCGGCCGCCGCGGTGAACTCCCGGCTTGATGGGGAGGAGGTGACCCAGTTCGAGCTGGCCACATCCGGGCGCCTCTCCAGCACACTGGCGGGCACACCCGCGGGAATGCTCGGCGCAGGTGGGATGCTGGATCGCTCGGCCACGGAAAAATTGCTTGCAGGCTGACCGCAGAGCAGCGCCAGAACACTTATCGTCTCCTCACGCTGGCGTTTCACATCCGCAAGATCCGCACGCGTGATGGCCAGTTCGCTGCGAGCCTTGGCATAGTCCGTCTCGGGAGTATTTCCCGCCTTGAAGCGCTGCACGATCAGTCCGATGCTCTTCTCCCGCGTCGTCGCCAGCTTGCGCAGTGCTTCAATCTCGGCGTCCTGGCTCCGCAGCAGGAAATAGCTGGCCGCCACATCGCCCGTGAGCGTGAGGAGCACACTGTGATAGTCTGCCGCGGCACTGCTGGCATCCGCACTGGCTGACTCCACGGAGCGGCGGATGCGTCCCCACAGGTCAATCTCATACGAGAGATTCAGCGGGACGCTGAAGGTATTGTACCGCGACGCGGGGATATTGACCGGCACGGGACTTGGCAGGTTTCCCGAGCTCTGTTCGCGCTTCGCCAGGCCGTCAATCGTAAGCAGCGGTGAATAGGCTGCGGCGCTCGCGCCAATCGTGGCCCTCGCCTGATCCACCCGTGCCATGGCAGCGCGCAGTTGCTGGTTGCTCCCCACGGCCATTCTCTCCAAGCGGTTGAGTTCGCTGTCCTTGAAAATGGTCCACCACTCGCCACGAGGCTGGGCATCCCGCGGACTGGCAGACTGCCACTTCCACTTCGCAGGGGTCTGGGGAGAGACATCCGGTTTTTCGTAATCCGGGCCGACAGCGCAAGAGACAAGAAGCATTGCCGGAACCACGGCAAGAGCACGGGGGATCATCATGGAACCTCAGGTTGAAGGGAAGCAAGCTCGCTTTCCACGCGGCGTGCAGCGCGACGCTCCTGGCGCCGCCTTCTCCATGAGATGACATCATCAAACAGAGAGTAGAATACCGGGATGGCCAGCAGCGTGAGCAGCAGGGAGAAGGACTGGCCGCCAATGATGATGCCCGCGGTGGCGGTGTTCATGGAGGCGCCGATGCCGGTGGCGAAGAGCAGCGGAATCATCCCCGCCACGAACGCAGCAGTCGTCATGAGGATGGGGCGCAGACGATCCTTGTTCGCCTGGAGAATGGCCTCAAGCCGCGGGAGTCCCTTCGCCCGCAGTTGAATCGTGTGGTCGATCTGCAGAATCCCGTTTTTCTTCACCATGCCGAACAGCACCAGCAGGCCCAGGATGGAGAAGATGTTCAACGACTCTCCAAACATGAGCAGCGATAACAGGGCAAAAGGAAGCGTCAGCGGCAGGGCCAGCAGGATCGTGAAGGGGTGAATCCACGACTCAAACTGCGCGGCCAGCACGAGATACATGAAGATGAATGCCAGCCCGAATGCGGTGACGAACGCCGGGAGGGTACGGCGCAGCTCCTTCGAGCGGCCAATGGGTCCCGCATCATACTCCGGCGGGAGTTTCTGATTCTTCACCACGGCATCGATGGCCGCGAGGATCTCCGCTTCCCCCACTCCCGGCGCATTGTTCGCCGTGAGCGTCACCTGCCGGCGACGCCCCATGCGCTTGATTTGCGAAGGCCCATCACTGCGCTCAAGCTTCACCACATTGTTCAGCGGGATGGGACCTGCATTCGTGGAGGGCACGAAGAGCATGTCCAACGCCTTGGGATCATTGCGGAAGCGCTCGTCGGCACGGAGATGGATGTCATACTGCTCGCCGCCTTCACTGAAGGTGGAGATATCAGCGCCGCCCACCAGCAGACGCAGCGTGGTGGAGAGATCCGCGATGTTCACACCCATCTCGCCCGCCTTGCTGCGGTCCACCATCGCGGTGATCTCTGGCTTGCCATCCACCAGGGTGGTGTCCAGATCCCGGATGCCAGGAATCTTCCGCGCTTCTTCTAGCGCCGCCTTGGCTGCCACACTGATGGTGTCCAGGCTAGGGCCCGCGATCATGTACTGCACATTCGCACTCGACTGTCCCGAGTTGAACGCCGGGACAACCATCACGGTCATGCGCCACTCCGCCGGATACTTGGGCGCAATCTCCTGGCGCACACGGTCCATGATCTGTGACTGGGTTTCCTCGCGCTGCCCGGGATCCGTAAGGCTGACATAGATGCCGGCCAGATTCGGCGTGCGCTGATCATTGTCACCGATGGTCATGAGCGTATAAGCCACGCCCGGCAGCTTGCGAACGTCGCGGGCCACGCGCTCCGCCAGAATGTCCGTGGCGGCAAGACTTGTGCCCTCCGGCGTGCGGAAACTCATCTGAAACTGGGCCTCCTCCGTCTCTGGCAGGAGTCCCTTCTGCACGCGCTGCATGAGCGGGCCGGTGCTGTAGAGTGCGGCGAGGCACAGAACCACCACCATCCAGCGATGCCTCATGGAGAAGCGCAGCATCACCATGTACACCGCCTCGATTGGCCGGTAGAAGACGAGCACCAGCTTCTCCATGCCGCGCTCAATCCAGCTGGGCTTCGTGAGCTTCAGCATGCGCGCCGACATCATGGGCGCCAGCGTGAAACTCACCAGCAGCGATACGATGATGGCAAAGGACATGGTCAGGCCAAAGCTCCCCAGGAACCGGCCCACGATCCCGCTGAGGAATGCCACGGGAACGAAGACCGCCAGCAGGGAGAAGGTCGTGGCCATCACCGCAAGTCCAATGTCC
>JAEYUU010000072.1 GCA_023429545.1 Verrucomicrobiota bacterium | reverse complement strand
GATGCATACGGTGCTGGAGTCCTTTGGCAGGGATCCTGTGATCTCCACCAGCACGAACGAGATGGAGATTGCCTCGTGGCTGGAGGATGCGCTCGACAAGAATGTGAGGGCACGCCATGGACTGCTGCCTCTCTTTGCCGTGACCTTGCAGACAGAGTCGATGCGGCAGCGGTTGCGGGCCTTCGCGAAGCTGCAGGCTGATCAGCGGGGCGATGGATGGCGCATCATCGCCGTGGAGGAACGCATTGACGCCTCATGGGGAGTCACGATCGGCGATGTCCCTTTGGTGGGGACCATCGATCGCGTGGAACGGCATGAGTCCACCGGGAAGATGCGCATCGTGGACTACAAGACCTCCCGCCAGAAGCAGGGGCCTGCGGGCGCGCACCGGCGGAAGGTCAAGGCGGACGAAGGCGCGGATGCGACCCAGCAGTGGAAGCACTTCACGGATGGCAAAGGTCACCTCATGCGCTGGACGGATCTGCAGTTGCCTCTGTACGTCGAGGCTGCTCGCAGGAAGTGGCCTGAGGCAGGGGAAATCGAAGCTGCGTACATCTGTCTGCCAGCCACGGTGGAAGACATCAGGCTGCGACCATGGGAAGGCTTGGACGAGCACATCCTCTCCAGTGCGTGGCTTTGCGCCGAGCGTGCCGTGCAACAGATCAAGGACGGCGTCTTCTGGCCACCCTCGAGCCAGGCGGACTATGATAGCTTCAGCGAGATGTTCATGGGCGATGTCACGCGTGGCGTGCTGCCGCCCGGGCAGTGGAAGGAGGTGGTGGCGTGAGCAGGGAACGCAACGCAGCGGTGAAGAACGAACTCATCCGGGCCTCTGCCGGCACGGGCAAAACCTATGCGCTGGTGCAGCGCTACCTCTGGCTGCTGGAACGCGGCGTGGAGCCAGAGCGCATCGCGGCGATGACTTTCACCCGCAAGGCTGCGGGCGAGTTCTTCGAGCGCATCCTTCAGGAGCTCGCGGCGCGAGGGTCGGAATCCTCGGGTACCGGGGCCCTGACCCTTCTGCGCAAAATGGTGCGCCGCATGGACCGGCTGCGTCTGGGCACTATTGATGCCTTCTTTATGGCGATGACCCAGTGCCTGCCCTTTGAGTTGGGTCTGACCGGCCAGACAGGGCTCATGGGCGAGGAGGACTTTGCCCAGGCTCGGGATGATGTGCTGGACTCGTTGATGCTTTCCATCGCCCGCCTGGAGGACACTTCCATGCTCGACGAACTCCGCGAAGCGTGGAAGGACGCGAGTCATGGCCATGAACAGAACCGGCCTACAGAAGCGCTGTCCTCCTGGTGCGGCCGCCTGCATCAGCTCTACATCGAGTGCCCGGATGCGGAACGATGGGGTGGGGAGACGATCATCTGGCCGGATAGAAAAGGCGAAATGGAACTCCCGGCTGCCCTGAGCCGGTTGCAGTCCACCCTTGTGCTGAGCACCTTTGACAAGCGGGCGCAGGCGAAATGGGATGACTTCTTCAACGAAGCCGCCGCGCTTCCAACGACAGGAAAACTCGGAGGCGCCATTCTTTACATGCTGGATCCCAAGCGCGGAGTGCATGCGGATCTGCGCAAAGGTGACACGGCGTGGCTCATGTGGAAAAAGCGTGTGCTTTCAAGCGATGAAGGCACGGCACTGGCGGACGTGCTGGACGCATTGGTGAACACGGTGCTGAAAACACACATCCGCCGCTCGCGGGCGCAGTGCCGCATCATGCAGGTCTATGAGGGCAGCTATCATCGCCTTGTACGCGGTCGCGGGCGGCTTGTCTTTGGCGATCTGGCCTGGCTGCTCAGCGGACGCCTTGGCGCAGGACTCACCGATGCATGGGAGGTCATCCGCACCGCGGTGGAGTACCGCATGGATGCGCGCTACGATCACTGGCTGCTGGATGAATTCCAGGACACCAGCGAGCGGCAGTGGGAGGTCTTGTCCCCGCTTCTGGAAGAGGCACGTCAGGATGTTGCGCAGGAGCGGAGTGTGTTTCTGGTCGGCGATCTGAAGCAGAGCATCTACCTCTGGCGCCAGGCGGAGCCGGAAATTTTCCACCATGTGGAGGGCGCCTGGGCGGGAGAGCGCCTGGAGATTACGCCCCTCAATCAAAGCTTCCGATCCTGCCCGCAGGTGATTGAGATGGTGAATGGCGTATTCCTTGGTGCGGAGCCCTTGCTGGAGGCCATGTTCCCCGGTGTCGGGCACTTGTGGGATTTTCAGGAACACCACTGTTCCGCGAGGGTGGCGGCCCTTTCGGGACACGCCGCGCTTCTGCACGTGAGTGCCGAAGCCGAGGACGGGGAGAGCGAGACTGACGAGGAGGGCGACCCCCTGACGGATGCCGTCGTGGCACTCATTCGCGAGATCAATCCCATTGAACGCGGGCTCACCTGCGCGGTCTTGCTGCGGAAAAACGACACTGCCCGCACGATGAGTGACACCTTGCGCTCGCGCCTGGGCGTGGAGGTGGTCTGCGAGAGTGAGGAGACGGTGCTGATCGACAATCCCGCCACGCTGGCGCTGCTGAGCCTGTTGCAGCTCAGCGTTCATCCCGCAGATTCCATGGCGTGGCGGCACATCACCATGACGCCTCTGGGTAGCCAGCTTGAGAAAGACGCGGTGAGTGCCGCGTTGCTGAGCGCACGCGTGAGGAGTGAGATCTCCGACTCCGGTTTCCTGCCGGTCCTCCGCGACTGGGCACAGCGGCTTCGCGAAGCCGTGGTCACAACGGATGCCTTCACCGAGCGCCGCCTCACACAGCTCCTTGATTTCGCCGCTGCCTTCGATGAATCCGGGAGTCGTGATGCGGACGACTTCCTGCGCCGTGCCCGGGCACATACGCTGCGTGAGGACGCCATCGGCGCTCGAGCCATCCAGGTGCTCACCGTCCACAAAAGCAAAGGCCTGCAGTTCGATGTGGTCATCCTTCCCGAACTGCAGGGTGAGGCTCTGGATGCGGTGTCGCGCAACCGCCTCTTTGTTTCACGCAGCCCTCGCGGCGGTGTTCAGTGGATCCTCGACAAGCCGGAGAAAGTCATCGTCGATGCCGATACCGTATTGAGCGTCGAGTTGCAGCGGGAGCAGGCAAGGCGCGCCTTTGAAGGCATCTGCCGTCTATATGTG
>JAEYUU010000514.1 GCA_023429545.1 Verrucomicrobiota bacterium | reverse complement strand
CAATACATCCGCGCGGAGCGCGCGGAGATCGTGATCACGCCGGGCATCACGGACTTCATGCTGAAGCTGAGCAAGTGCCACGTGGAGACCAGCAGCAGTGATCAGGCACCGCCGCCGCCAAGTTCCGCCGCCACGGCGGCAGCCGCCCTTCCTGAAGAGGATCCCAGCAGCGCCATCCAGTCGGCTGACCTCAAGGAGATGTACCTGACCTTCCCCCTGAGCGAGTTGAAGGCGAAGACGGAGCGTGTCTCCAACAGCATGAAGAGCACCACGGAACTCTGGACCGAGGTGACCACGGGCAACAGCATCGTGAACGGGGAGCCCATGTCCAAGTCCCTCATCTCTGCCGTGCGCACGGAGCTCTCGCTGCGGTACAGTTTCTCGCTCGTGGCTGTCGTGTTCTGCCTGGGGGGCATCCCGCTTGCGATCACCGCGCAACGCCGCGAAACGTCCGTCGGCTTCGCCCTGAGTCTGCTTGTGGCGGTCTGCTACCAGGTGTTCGTCATTCTGGCCTCGAACCTGGCGGAGAAACGCGGCGCCTACCCGCACCTGCTCATGTGGCTGCCGACCATCATCTTCACCGTCGTGGGCGCGCGGTTGTTCTACAAGCTGAGCAGGAGGTAGCGGATCATGGCAGCAGGGGCGGATTCCCCGCCTGCTGCATCAGGAGTCTGCAGGGCGCCAAACGAAGGCACCGCGAACAGAGCCATGTGGGGTGCTCCCAACTTCCCGTTGACGCCCTCCTTTCTCGAAGCGAGCATCGCGCCCATGGACAAGGACACTTGGGCCTTGAAGCTCGGGAAGCTCGCCACCGAAGCAAAGGAGCGTCGGACGGCAACCATGAAAAACGAGTCGAACCGCGCGGAGACCGTGCGGCAGACACGCGCCCGGATACAGGCGGAGGAGGAGCGACTGCAGGCTGCGGCGTTGCCGCATCAGCAGGCGGCCCCGTCCTCCCCCACCCTGGAGTCGCTGCCGGAGAATCCGGCGCTGCACGAATTCGAGCATCTGGACTCGGAGATGGCCCAGCTTCAGTCGCTCGTCTCCTCCCTGCAGGGCGAGAAATCAGCATTGCTGGCTCAAAACGCGGAGCTCGAGAACGATGCTCTCCACCTCCGCTCCCAGGTGGAGGGACTGGAGAATACGATTTCCTCCCTGCGGGACGAGCTCAATGCGCTGCGCGCCAGCACCCAGACGCACGGCGCCCTGAGAAAGACTGCGGCGGCGCACGTCACTCAGCAGACGCACCGAAAAAGACCGCAGTAACCTTTCCCTTGGTGAAGGTGAACTGCAGCCCGCCGTAGACACTGCCGGCGATGAAGCTGCTGCCGGGCTTGCTCATCTCCTTGTCCTCATAGGCCCCGTAGGCAGCGCGGACCTCGGCTTCCGTGCTGCCGATGCGGATGCCTTTTGAGGTGGCCTTGTCCCAAGGCGCCTTCGCGGTGAACATGAGCACCTTCTTGTTACCGCCCTTCTTCCCGGAGACCATTTCAGCGACGATGCCGGACTCGGGCCACGACCACTGCTGCACGAACTCGCCCAAGGCCTCCCACTCGATGTCCTTGCCGGTCTTTTCCGGTTTGCCCAGCAGGGAGGTGATGTCTTTTGCGCTCATCTCGAGTTTCAGGCTGCCGAGCGACTCTTTGTTCATCAGGGAAAAACCGCGCTCGGTGGCATCCCGCGACGGTTCCCTCAGTTCCTGACCCGAAAGAGCGGATGCGGCAATCAACGCGAGCACACCGCTCCAAATAAAGGCAGCCAGTGGGTGATGATTGCAGAGTTCACGCCCCGTACAAAACCGAAGGGGCCATGGGAAACGGTGTTGTGAGTTCATGACTGTTGAGTATGCATGTCTTCCCCCGGACAATGGTGACAGAGATACCCGCTTGGCTCCAGTGCGGCGGCAATATTGACAACACAACCAGTCGCGGGAAACCGCAATCCTCCACGATGGCACAGCCTGATTGCTCCCATACGATTGCCATCCGCTCGCACGAAAGGCCCGCCCCGCGGACTCCGGGCGCTCCATCCAAACGTGATCGCCACCCATTGAGGTTTTCCGTGATCATTCCGCTCGAGTTTCATCGCGGGCAGGGAGACAAATGCCTGCGTGCATGGGTCGAAGCCCAGACTTACCCCCGTGATCAGTTTGAGGTGATTGTGGCCTGCCCCGAAGACTTTCCCGCGAAGGAGGCAGAGGGTTTGCGCGCACTGCTCACCAAACACGACAGGTTTCAGATTCTTCCCCAGCGGCATGACATCGGACTGTGCGAGGCCGCGGCACGCGAGGCGGTGGGTGAAGTGCTGTTCTTCACCGAGTCCCATGTCTATCCAGAGCCTGATGTGCTGGAAGTCGTGCAGCGCGCCATGCTCGACCATCCGGAATGGGCGGCGTTCAGTTGCCGATCCGTTCCAGTCACTCACAATCTGCTCTCGCAAATCGAAGCCGAACTGTATGACAAGGACATCCAGTTCGCCATGAACGAGCACCCGTGGCGCAAGGTCCTGGACCAGTGCTTCGTGATACGCAGGGGGCCCTATTTTGAAGCGGGCGGCTTTGAGTCGCTGTACGGGCATTTTGCCGAATGGTTGCTCGCGGCACGCCTCTACCAGCTCGGCTATCGCGTGGGATACGTGCCAGAGGCGCGCATCCATCACTACTACATCGGACGCCTGTCTGAATGGATCGAGTTCACTGATGATTTCGTGGAGGGACAGATGCGCTATCTCGCGAACTCGCAGGACGCTGCCGGGCCAGAGCTCGCGTTGTTTGAAGAGGTGCCAGAATGGAGCGCGCGGCATCAATACCGCCGCAGCACCGCCTCTCGAGTGGTTCGCATGATCTGGCACGCGCTTTCAGGATGGGAGCAATCCGGTGACGCGAATACATC
>JAEYUU010000766.1 GCA_023429545.1 Verrucomicrobiota bacterium | reverse complement strand
CGTGCCGCAGAACGGTTCCAACAACTGGGGTCCCGGCTTCCTGCCTGCGGCGTTTCAAGGCACCACCATGAGCTCGAAGGAGCCCGTGCGTCACCTCGCCGCTCCCGGCATCTCCCGCGCGCAGGACCAGGCGGCGCGCTCCGTGCTGCAACGCATGAATGCCCGGCATCTGGCAGCGCACTCCGGGGACGGCAAACTCGCGGCGCGCATCGCCAGTTACGAGCTCGCGGCGCGCATGCAGCTCAGCGTTCCCGAGATCAATGACCTCAGTTCTGAGCCGGCACACATCCTGAAACTTTACGGCGCCGATGATATGGCGAATCCGGACAAGGCCGCCTTCGCGCGCAACTGCATCCTGGCGCGGCGCCTCATCGAGCGGGGCGTGCGTTTTGTGCAGCTCTTCAACGGCGCCTATGCGAGCGGCGGAAGGCTGAACTGGGACGGGCACAATGCGCTCAAAGAGCAGTATGACATCCATGCGCCCATCATGGACCAGCCTGCTGCCGCACTGATCCGCGACCTCAGGCAGCGTGGACTGCTGCAGGACACGCTCGTGGTCTGGTGCACGGAGTTTGGCCGCATGCCCTTCTTTCAGAAGGGAGCCAAGGGCCGCGACCACAACCCTGACGGATTCACCTGCTGGCTCACCGGAGCGGGCGTGAAGCCAGGTGTGAGCCACGGTGAGACGGATCCCCTCGGGCAGAAGGCCGTGAAGGATGTGCACCCGCTCTACGACTTCAATGCCACGATTCTGCATCTCCTGGGCCTGGACCACGAGAAGCTCACCTTCGAGCACAACGGCATCCAGCGCCGCCTCACCAATGTGGAGGGCCATGTGATCAGGGAAGTGCTGGCGTGAACTGAGCAGATTTTTTTCAAGGCGAAATAGAGCAGGGGCCGTGACCGTAGAGGAAATGGCTCCCTATGACGGCAACGACCAGTTCCTGGCTTGCGCACCTGATCGTGTGCATAGCCGTGATTGCTTCGGTTTCATCGCCCGCGCCTGCTGCGGACATGAGCCCGGAACAACGTGCTTTCTTCGAGAGCCGGATCAGGCCGGTGCTGGTGAAGCAGTGTTATGAGTGCCACTCAGAGAGGGCAAAGAAGCTGGGCGGCAGCCTGTCGCTCGACAGCGCCGCGGATATGGTTGAGGGAGGGGAATCCGGACCGGCCGTGGTGCCAGGTAAGCCGGATGAAAGCCTGATCGTCCAGGCGTTGCGATACGACGGCCTGGAGATGCCTCCAAAGAAGCGTCTGCCTGAGGGGGTGGTGGAGGATTTTGCCCGCTGGGTGAAGATGGGCGCTCCCGACCCTCGCATCCGAGTCCGGGAAGCGCCTGCGGCAGCAAAAACGAAACCCGCGGACAAGGAGGCGCTCTGGTCGTTTCAGCCGATCGCCAATCCACCAACTCCGCCGGTGAAGGACGTGGGCTGGCCGCGAGATTCCCTGGATACTTTCGTTCTGGCAAAAATGGAGGCTGCCGGCATCACCCAAGCTGCGGATGCCGCGCCCGCTGTCCTTTTGAGACGGCTGTACTTCGACCTGGTAGGCCTTCCTCCTTCAGCGGAGGAGGTGAAGACATTCATGCGCGCGCCTGAAGCGGCCTATGAACTCGCCGTGGATCGGCTCTTGGCCTCCCCCCAGTTCGGCGAACGCTGGGGGCGCCACTGGCTGGATGTGGCGAGGTATGGAGAGTCCAATGGCAATGACGGACTGAGCCGCAATCCCAGCTTCCCTCATGCCTGGCGCTATCGCGATTACGTGATTCAGGCATTCAATGATGATATACCCTATGATCGCTTCATCATGGAGCAGATCGCAGGAGACTTGCTGCCTTCGGAGACACCGGCTGAGCGTGATCGGCGGCTGATTGCCACAGGCTTTCTCGCCATTGGCTCCAAGCCGGCAAAGGCGATGAACGAGAACTTCGACATGGATGTCGTGGCAGATCAGATTGGCGTGGTGGGCAGCGGCCTGATGGGCCTGAGCGTGGCTTGCGCCCGCTGTCACGATCACAAGCACGATCCTATTCCAACACGGGACTACTACGCCCTGGCCGGTATTTTCAGGAGCACCGAGACCCTGTGGGGAGCTGCCGCTTACGAGGGGCTCACTGCTCCACAGACACCGCTTCATGAGCTCAAGGCCGCATCGCGTACCGCGATTCCTTCCCAGGCGGAACTGGCGGCCTTCAAGAAACCGTCCGGGAAAAAGCCCGCCAAACCAGCCTTTGTGTACGCGCCCGGCACCCCTCTTGCCATGGGCGTGCGTGAGGCCAAAACCGTCGCGGACTGCAAGCTCAACATTGACGGTGAATCGAAGAAGCTGGGGCCGAGTGTGCCTCGGGGGTTTCTTTCCGCCTGTGGCGAGGTGGATGCTGCGCTCAAGGTGGATGCCAGCCAGAGCGGGCGGCTTCAGCTTGCCCAGTGGCTTGCGAGCCCCAGGCATCCCCAGACCGCACGCGTCATGGTGAACCGCGTGTGGCTGCACCTTTTTGGCGAGGGGATTGTCCGCACTCCAGACGACTTCGGAGTGTTCGGTTCGCGACCCTCCCATCCCGCACTGCTCGATCACTTGGCCACCCGGTTCATGGCGGAGGGATGGTCCGTCAAACGTCTCATCCGGGCCATCGTCTTGAGCCGCACCTACCGGCTCGGCAGTACGGGGCACCCGCAGGCCACGCAGGCGGATCCGGAGAACCTGCTGCTCACCCGCCACGCACGACGCCGGCTGGATGCGGAGGCCTTGCGGGACTCCGTCCTCGGAGCGAGCGGCGAACTGGATCTCCGTCCGGGCAGCGGTTCCATCATCCAGCATCATGATGTGTTGATCAACCAACTCGGGAATCTCCACCGGCCCAGCAACCACCGGAGCGTGTACCTGCTCATGCTGCGCAATTCGATGCCCCCGGAGCTCACTCCCTTCAACCTCCCTGAAGGGACGGCCGTAACGGGCCGGCGCGACAGCACCACACTGCCGACCCAGGCCCTGTACCTGCTCAATCACGGATTTGTCGTGAGCCAGTCGGAGCGTTTCGCTGACCTGCTGCTCGCTTCTGCAGCGGATGATCGGGGACGCATTCGCATGGCGTACCTGAGGGCCCTGTCCCGGGAGCCAGCCGAAGGCGAGATCCAGCAGGCACTGGACTTCATTCGCGATGCTGACCTTTCCATGGCCTCGATTCAGCAGGCGGAGTCCCGCCGCGAATCCAAGGTTTGGGCGGCGTTCTGCCAGGCCCTGCTCGCCAGCAATGAACTGCGCTACGTCGACTGATTGCACACACCCCACGTCCTATGATCCCCACCTTCTCCCGGCGCGCAATGCTTCGAAACACCTCCTGCGGGTTCGGCTATCTGGCGATGTCCGGCCTCGCCGCCGCGGCAAAGGTGGACCTCTCGGCAAAGCCGCCCCGGAGCCGGGCGCGGGCGAACCGGGTCATTTTTCTCTGCATGAGCGGAGGTCCGGCGCAGCTCGACACCTTTGATTACAAGCCACAGGTCGGGAAGAAACCCCACGCAGGCTCCGTGGTGGATTTCAAGCAGCGTGGACAGAGCGGCGCCTGGGTGTCCAGCCTGCTGCCGAACCTCGCGCGGCACGCGGACAAACTGTGCGTGCTGAATGCCATGTACGCGGACACTGGCAATCATGCCCAGTCCTTCCTGCAACTGCACACCGGGGATCGCCTGCGGCCCGCCCCGAGCATGGGATCCTGGATCAATTATGGACTCGGCACGGACAATCAGAATCTCCCTGGTTTCGTCAGTCTGAATACATCCAAGCCCTCGGTCTATTCGAGTGCCTGTCTCCCGCCCATCTATGAGGGCACTCCCATCGGGGTGAATGGGGAGGACATGAGCCACGCGACCATCAGCAATGTGACGGGCGATCATCTTCCGTTGCACGTCAAGCGGCGCCAACTTGACCTCATCCAGGCAATGAACCGCGATCACCTTGGCTCGCGTGCGGATGACGAGCGGCTGGAGGGTGTCATCCAGACCATGGAACTGGGCTTACGCATGCAGACGGCAGCCCCCGGACTGCTGGCCTTGAGCCAGGACTCCCAACCCACGCTGGAGCGCTATCAGGTGGGCAAGAGTCATGATGTGGGCACCTGCAAGGCTTCAGACTTCGGGCGGCAGTGCCTGCTCGCCCGGAGGTTTGCGGAGGCGGGCGTGAGGTTCATCGAGTTGAACCACGGGAGCTGGGATCAGCACACGGACCACCGCCGGGATCTGGCTGCGAACTGCGCCTCCACGGATGCGCCCATCGCGGCCCTGCTGGATGACCTGGACCAGCGCGGTCTGCTGGAGGACACACTCGTGGTATGGGGAGGTGAATTCGGGCGGCCCGGCCTCACGCCCGGAGACGGAAAGGACCAAACCGGCCACAACCACCGCGCCTTCACCTTCTGGCTGGCGGGAGGAGGCGTGAAGGCAGGATGCACCCATGGAAAAACCGATGAGACAGGCGCTAACTGCGTGGACGGGAAGGTCCACTTCAGGGATCTCCACGCCACCATCCTGCATCTCACGGGACTGGATCACAAGAATCTTGCCGTCACCCAAGGTGGCCGGAGCATCCGCCTCACGGGCCTGGAGGGTGGCCAGGTGGTGAATCAGATCCTCGCCTGAGCCCCGGCAGGCGCCAGGGCAATGCGAAGCTGCCCGACGGATTCTTGCCGCGATGAGAGTGGTGCCCAGTCTCGTGGGTGATCACCCGCCCCGCTCTGATTGGCATGGCGGACGTTGGCGCTCTCCGTTCCAATCCCCTTGGGTCGATGGATGCACGGCTCTCCGCCGATACGATCTGCGGATTCGCCGACGAAGAAGCTGGTTCTCCCCGTCATTGAACCCGTCGCATGTTTCGCTAACGATGCGATCACCGTCTCTGTCTCCGTGTGACGTGCCCACAAACTCAAATCGACTGCACTCTTTGCATTCTCGACTTCTGATCACGCACTACTGAGGTACTGCTTCCTTTGCCCCATGCGCCTGAAACTCACCATCGCCTACGACGGCCTTCCCTGGAAAGGCTGGCAGTCGCAGGCTGGGGGCGGGGCGGTACAGGATCAGCTTGAGGCGGCGTTGCAGAGTCTCGTGGGGCAGAGGGTGGTGGTTCATGGATCCGGGCGCACGGATGCGGGCGTGCATGCACGTGCACAGGTGGCCCACATCGAGCCGCCGGAATCCATGCGACTGGCGCCAGAGTCCTGGATACGGGCGCTGAATGTGCGGCTGCCGCGCAGCATCCGCCTGCTGCGTTGCGAGGAGGTGGCGGAAGATTTTCACGCGCGGTTCGATGCGACGGGAAAGGTGTACGAGTACCGCATCTGGCGGGCGGCGGTGCTGTCACCGTTTGAGGCGGGTCGCGCGTGGCATCGGCATGGTGCGCTCGACATGGATGCCTTGCGAGCCAGTGCGGAGTCGCTGCTCGGGACACACAACTTTGCCCGCCTCTCCGCCAACCGGGGCGATATGAGCGACATTGAGCGGAGGGAGAATGCGGAAGGGCTTACCCGCACCATCAGCCGGCTGGAGGTGCATGAGGAAGGCGATATCCTGCGCCTGGAGTTCGAGGGAGATGGCTTCCTCTACAAGATGGTGCGCCTCATGGTGGGCAGCATGATCCAGGTGGCGCGGGGGCGTGAGAGCCTTGCCTGGCTGCGTGGCCTCGTGGCTGATCCTGCAGGCGAGAAGAGCAGCCACTGCGCGCCGGCGGAGGGATTGTACCTGGTGCGGGTGCTATATTGATCACCCCACCACGTCCGTCCGCTCGCCTACATATCCCCCCAGGATTGCAGACGAACGGACGGATACCCGTAATTGGCTTACTTCTTCGCGGCGATCTCCGTGCGCGCCTTGTCCATGACTTCCTTGAGCGTGACCTCAGCGCCGTTGCGGCGCTTGCTCTCGTCGGCGGCTTCCATGAAGGCGTAGATCTCGATGGTTTCCTCCGCGCTCACCGGGGCCTTGCCGCTGCGGAACATCTCGATGGCAGCCACGAGCAGGGGATCATAGCCGTCATACTTGCCCACCTCGGCTTCGCCTTTTTCGCCTACGGCCTTGCCTCCGTAACCCTTGTTCTCACGGAAGATGCCGGTGCGGCCGCCTTCCCAGGTGCCAATGACTTCGATCTTGCCATCCGCCGTGGTGCCGCGCTTCACGCTCTGGCAGCCCGTGCCCATCACGGTGAAAAGGGACTCCACGCCGTGGATTCCATACCAGAAGAGGTCGGGGTGGCTCGGCTCCAGGCTGGCGGGGCTGAAGGTATCGGCGGACTTCACCTTGCCAATGCTGCCAGCGCGCACTTCCTGGGTACCCTTGCCATAGCGCAGGGAGGAGGAGGAGAATACCGGAACGCCAGCGGCCTTGGCTTCGTCGAAGATGCGAATGACGTCGGCCAGGGAGGCAGCGATGGGCTTGTCGATGAACACCGGCTTCTTCGCTTTCAGCACCGGGCGGAGTTGTTCCAGATGCGGGCGGCCGTCATTGGTTTCAAGGAGGACTGCATCGACCTTCTGCACCAGCTCGTCGATGGAACCCACAATCTCCACGCCAAGTTCCTTCACCTTGGCAGTGTACTCCGGCACCCTCTTGATGCTGGATTCAATATCAGGGCTGCCCTTGGGGTAAGCGTGGGTGAGCTTTGCGCCCGCCAGCTTGGCTGCGTCTTCAGGCTTTTTCGTCCCCTTGTTGAGTGCACTAGTGAAGGCAGTGGCGTGAGAGGTGTCTAGGCCGATGATGCCCACCTTCAGGGGCTTGGGCTCTTCCGCTTGCAGAGTCAGGGCAGTGGCGAGAATCAGGAGGGGGAGATGACGGAACAGAAGTTTCATGTGGGTGCTGACTACGCGGAAGCGCCGGAAGAATATCAGCGGGCGCAGGACATGTGCAGAACAGGTGACATTTGGACCATTTGAGCAGAAGCACGGGAAGAGGTGGTCCATGCGGACATGCTCTGAAAACTATTCTCCCTGTGACTCGGACGCGTGTATGTGGTGATGCTCCTTTGGGTCTCGTGATGTGATGCCGTGGATGGCCTCGACGTAGTGGGCATAGTCCACATATGCGGCCACGAAGGCACGTCCGGCCTCGACGCTGTCATCGGCATGCTTCTTCTTCTCGATGACTTCCGCAAACCGGCTGCGCAGGCCTTCTTGTAGTGCCTTGGTGGCCTCTGCCATCAGTTCAGCAAGGTCGCCGTCGCGCAGTGCTTTGTCTGCAGCCGCGAACGCAGGGTCGATTGACCCTGCCGGTTTCAATCCCGTAAACCCAACGCCTTCTCCTGCACGATGTACCCGTACCAAGGTCTCGAAAAAGTGTTGGTCGGCGAGCTTTCGCGCGTCTTCCCCGAGTTTTCGAACCTTGAGCGCGGCCGCAAACGCTTCGCGAACCTCCTTTTCGCCATCTTGGTTCACCCATTTGATCACCGGCGTGACGTCACCCTTTTCCAAGGCGAGCTTGGCTGCTTCCACAACCGGCCCGTCGAGAGTATCACAGTGAGCAGCGGCATGGGGTGCGGTGCAGAGCACGAGTGCGAAGGACAGGACCCCGATTGAAGCTAGCAGCGACGTTTTCATAGGGCGTGTGGAGCTAAACGACCAGACTCTGTGACTGCGCACTGATGAGTGCAGAATTGGCAATTGCAGCCGGTGCAGGGAAAGACCCATGTTCATCATGGGCCTGCTTTCGGCACAGTGCCCTTCCTCTCTTGGGGTCCTTGCCTCAGATATTGTCTTTCAGGAAGAGCAAGTGGCTCGCCGTTCAGGTTGCGACCCATGCCTTGAAGCGACCTGAACATGCAGTACATGCGCAGATCCGGTCACTTTTGGATTACTTAAGCCGGATGGCGCTCTTAAGCGGAAGGCGGCAGGATCGTAGTTATCTTTAATGCGTTGCCGGAGAACGTGTAAAGGGGGAATGTGAAGGCGCTGGAGCAGCCGTTTCTGGACCTTGGGAAGGCGGTCTGCAGCCTGATGTGGGAGCCGGTGCTGATAGAGCAAACTTTAGCGAACCGTATTTTTCCCTCAGACAGATACTATTGTGATGCGCCTCCGCCCAGCCAAATACACCACGGCCTGCCTCGTTGCGCTTAGCGCTGCTGGGGGAGGGTCTGTGTTCGCAGCCGCCAAGGCTCCTTCGGGATCTGTGACATTTGAGAAGGATGTGCGTCCCATTTTGAAGGCACATTGCTTTCACTGCCACGGTGAGGAAGGCGAGACCAAGGGCGGACTGGACGTGCGCCTGGCTCGGTTCTTGATGAAGGGTGGTGAATCCGGTCCGGCGGTTGTTCCGGGGCAGGCAGCTTCGAGTCACATCCTGAAACAATTGAAAAACGGTGAGATGCCCAAGGGCAAGCCACCGCTGAAAGCCGCAGAAATCGCGGCCATTGAGAAGTGGATTGCCGCGGGCGCACCCACGGCGCGGCCTGAGCCGGAGAAGCTGGGACCGGAACATGCCTTCACCGATGAAGAGCGCGCCTGGTGGGCGTTTCAGGCGATCCAGCGGCCGAAGGTGCCAGAGGTGGCCAAAGGTCAAGAGTCGAAGATCAACGGGGAGAATTCGATCGATGCGTTCCTGAAGGAGAAGCTCGACAAGGCGGGACTGGCGTTTTCATCGCAGGCGGATCGGGCGACGCTCATTCGCCGCGCCACCTATGATCTCACGGGATTGCCTCCGACGCCCGCAGAGGTGGACGCTTTTGTGAATGATGACTCGCTGCTGGCGTGGGAGAAGGTCATCGAACGTTTGCTGGCCTCGCCGCACTACGGGGAACGCTGGGGCAGGCACTGGCTGGACGTGGCGGGATATGCCGACTCGGATGGCTACACGGAGAAGGACACCGAGCGTCCTTGGGCATGGAAGTTCCGCGACTACGTGATTGCCTCCTTCAACGAGGACAAGCCCTTCGATCAGTTCATCCGTGAGCAGCTCGCGGGTGATGAAATGGTGAAGCAGCCCTATCGGAACCTGGATGCGGGCTCCATCGAAAAGCTGGCAGCGACTGGCTTCCTGCGCATGGCGCCCGATGGCTCCGCAGTTCAGAATGACAAGGCAACCCAGAACGCGACGATTGCCGACACCATCAAAATTGTCGGCACCTCGCTGTATGGTATGACGATTGCCTGCGCCCAGTGCCACGATCATCGCTATGACCCGATTTCGCAGGCGGACTACTACCGCTTGCGCGCGGTATTCGAGCCGGGGTTCGACACCAAGAACTGGCGTGCACCCGCCGGGCGCCTGGTTTCGCTGCTCACGGAGTCCGAGCGTGCCGAGGCCGCCAAGATTGAGAGCGAAGCGAAGAAGCTGGATGACGTGCGCCTGAAGAAGCAGGAGGAATTCATCACCGAAGTCCTGGAGAAGGAACTGCTCAAGGCTGATGAAGGCAGTCGCGATGCGCTGCGCACGGCCTACCGCACCACGGTGAAGGATCGCAAGCCGGAACAGGTGAAGCTGCTGAAGGCCTGGCCGCGCGTGAACCAGCTCAGTGGCGGCTCGCTCTACCTGTATGACACCACGTACAAGACGAAGTACGCGGATACGCTGAAGAAGATGGCGGAGGAAGCGGCGGCGGTCCGGGCGACCAAGCCCAAGGAGGAGTTTGTGCAGGCATTCACTGAAGTGCCGAAGGCTGCGGCTGCGGTGCCTGCGACCTTCATCTTTCATCGCGGTGATCATGAGCAGCCGAAGGAGAAGGTGCCGCCCTCCGACCTGACGGTGCTGGCCGGGTTGCGCAAGGTGGAGGTGCCGGAGAAATCCACCACGCTGCCCACCACCGGCCGCAGGCTTGCATTTGCACAGTCACTCACGGACGGGAAGCATCCCCTGCTGGCCCGCGTGCTGGTGAACCGCGCATGGATGCACCATTTCGGAAAGGGCATCGTCACCAGCGCGGGAGACTTCGGTGCCTTGGGACAGAAGCCGACGCATCCCGAGTTGCTGGACTGGCTCGCGAGCGAGTTCATGGCCCAGGGCTGGAGCATGAAGAAGCTGCACCGCCTCATCATGACCAGTGAGGCCTACCGTCAGGCTTCCACGCGGGATGCGAACAAGGAACGGATCGATCCGGACAATGCCCTGCTCTCCCGCATGAACGTGCGCCGACTCGAGGCGGAATCGCTGCGTGACTCCATGCTCGCGGTGAGCGGGAAGCTGGCGCCGGCCATCTCCGGGAAACCGGTGCCGGTGATGGCGAATGAGGAAGGCCAGGTGGTGATTGGCCAGGACGCCACCGATACGGCCGGGCGTCCCAGCGGGAAGATCATCCCGCTGCATGGCGAGGAGTTCCGCCGTAGCGTCTATGTGCAGGTGCGCCGCAGCAAGCCTCTGGGCATGCTGGAGACGTTCGATGCGCCAACCATGGTCGAGCCTAACTGCAGCGAGCGCCCCAGCACCACGGTGAGCCCGCAGTCGCTCATGCTCATGAACAGCGGTTACATGCGCGAGTACGCGCAGTACTTTGCGATGCGCCTGCAAAAGGAGAGCGCGGGCGATGTGAAGGGCCAGGTGAGCCTGGCTTTCCGTCTGGCTTACGGCCGTGTGCCGCAAGAAGCGGACGTCGCGGCCGGAATGAAGTTCGTGGAAGAGCAGGTGGCGTTCTACAAGACGCATCCTGCGCCGCTGGAGTACGCTGTGGGTGCGCCTTCGAAGGAGAATGCGGATCCGGCATTGCTGGGACTCGCGGCCCTGTGCCACGCGCTCATGAGCGCGAATGAGTTTCTGTATGTGGACTAGAACCTCCGCATGGGCGGATATCATTTCAGGGAACAGGAACGATGAATCGATCAAGGAAACGGCAGCGCAAGCCGCAGTGGCGAGCGCGATCTTTATTCCGTGGTGATCAATCGATCGTGATGTTTCAAGGAAGAGCACGTTCTTGAAACGAAACCTTAGCCAGCGGAAAGATTTGTCCTCACCGCCATTAGAACGGAGGACGCCGGGGTGGGGGACCGAAGGGAGGCGGAGGGCCGTCCGGTGGGGGCCCTCTGCGTGAACCAGGTCCCTGACGACGCCCTTGCCCAGGACCTCCTTGCTTGAAGAAACTCGGATCCGGCGTGCCGCGCCAGAGACGGCTGATCCACGGGAAGTCCTCGGTGATGCAGTAGTAGTAGGTACCCTGGGGATACTCAGGGGTCACGCCGGTGCGGCCGTTGCATTCATCGAGGTCGCCCGAGTCCTGCACGTATTCGAAGTCTGCCGTGAAACGTCCATCTGGCTTTCCGCCGGGACCTCCATCGCGTGTGCTCTTTTTGAGCTGATAGCTGGAGCGCATCTTCTTCAGCGGAGAGGCGGGGTCGCTTGCGTTGGTGTGGGCGTAGTCGGAGTAGATGGGGAATCCATCCGCAGCCCAGCCGATGAGACGCATGGTTGTGCCATCGCCACCCAGCTTGGTGATGAGACCCGTGGGGAGGGCGTGGTAGTGGTACGCGCCTGTGGGCTGCACATGGGCGTGGTGCTGGTCCAGTCCCAGATTAATGAATCCGCCGAGGGCTTCGTAGGTCCACCGTCGGTCCCCATTCCAGGTCTCTGCGGTGCCGGGTTCAAAGGGGACTCCATTCACCGCCACGCCAAACCAGGCGCCGCGTGCTGGCGTGGGCTGGCCAGTTGCCTGTGGCTTCGTCGTCATGCGAAACTCGTAGCGCTGGGGCGAGAGGCTGTTGGGATTGCCGCGATTGGGAAACTGGCCCGGGGAGTGATCCGGCATGCCATTGCTGCGGACGATGCGGGTGTCCCCTTCCACGTTCACGGTCACCTGGTTCGTGCCGGCTCCGGAGGATGCCTTCGCGGCGATGACGAAGGAGGAAAAAACCAAACTGCCGGCATCCGAATTGTCGCCTTCATGTCCGGGATGAGCTTGGGTTGGAATGGTGAGAGCGGTGGCAGCGACGGATGTCGCCAGCAGGAGATGGAGCGTCCTCATGGCAGGATTCAACCATCGCCCCGTAAAGCGGCTGTGAGTCCATTCGCATAGTTTTGTAAAGTTTACGTTAAGGCTTGCAGGACGAACACGGGGGTGCTGTTAGTGCGGGAGTGAACCAGCAGCCGGAAGCACGCCCGCCACGCCTCCTGCTCGTGGACGATGACCGCGAGTTGTGCGAGCTGCTACGCGACTATCTGGAGCCGCTGGGTTATGATGTGCAGGCAGTGCACAATGGGCCGGATGGGGTGGCGCGCGCTACTGGAGAAGAATGGCACGCGGTGATCCTGGATGTGATGCTGCCGGGCATGGATGGATTTGAGGTGCTCAAGGGCATCCGTAAGACGAGCATGGTCCCGGTGCTGATGCTCACCTCGCGAGGCGACGAGATGGATCGCATCGTGGGCCTGGAGGTTGGGGCGGATGACTATCTGCCCAAGACCTTTTCCATGCGTGAGCTGCTGGCGCGCCTGCGGGCCGTTACGCGCCGATCTGCTCTGGGCAATTCGCGGGCACCAGGGTCACCGACAGATGATGGCGTGCAGCCGGAGGTGGTGGTAGGTCCCCTTCGGGTGAATCCCAACAACCGCGTGGCATTGCTGGACGACCGGCCGCTGCTGCTCACGCCGGTGGAGTTTGATATTCTGCACTCGCTGGCGAAGGCTCGCGGGCGGGTGAAGACACGCGAGCAGCTCCTCGATGAAATCCGTGATCGGGAGTGGGAGGTGTTTGACCGGAGTGTGGATGTGCACATCGCCGCGCTGAGGCGGAAGCTGGGCGACGACGCACGGCAGCCGCGGTTCATCCGCACGCTGCGTTCGGCGGGATACATGCTGGTGGATCCGGAGACGATGTGAGGAGCGTCGGCTGCCAGCGCTCCCGTTGCCTTGGCGGCTACTGATGTGGTGTGATGTGAAATGATGGATGATCGTGGAAGGGACGGACGTCGATGCGGTCGTTCCAAAAGCGAAGCACGGTGGCCCCGGTGATTTCTTGATCCAGGATGCGGATGCCACGGGAGGCGCAGTCTTCGAGGGTGCGCTGCGGGAGCTTCTGCTCGGCAGGGAAGGTGTCGCTGGAGGTGATGATGAGTTGCGGCTGCACGGCATCGAGGAACTCGGGCAGAAGGGAGAAGTCCGAGGCGTGTTGATTGCGGATGATGATGGCGCATCGCAAATCCTCCGGCGTGCTAAGGTCCAGGATCTTCTTTTCCACGAAGAAGCCGGCGTCGTTGCACCAGAGGAGCCGGTGAGGGCCGACGTCGATTCGCATGACAAGAGTGCGGTCATCCGCGCGGCGCGGCCAGATGTCCAGCGTGGGGAAGAGCAC